>CAWVUN010000254.1:0-3771 GCA_963932495.1 uncultured bacterium | reverse complement strand
TGTTGAGTCCATGATACGTGACCTTGTTGAATTAGCACGAAATATGGTTCGCGCTGAAAAAGAGTCTGAAGTTCAAGAAAAAGCCAAAAATTTTGCGGAAGAACGTCTTTTAGACATTCTATTGCCTCCTCATCCATCGATGAGAGATGACAGTTCTAAGGATGGTGATGATCTAAAGCAACCTATTGAGCTCGATTCTTTTGGGAAGGAGCAATATGGGCAAACTCGTGAAAAATTTCGTAATTATCTTAAAGAAGGAAAATTTAGCGAGCGAGTTGTTGAAATTGAGGTTCAGGAAAAACAGGCTTCTATGATTGAAATTATTGGCACCGCTGGAATAGACGATATGGATAACAACTTGAAGGATATGTTGGGAACTTTTATGCCTTCAAAAAGCAAAAGTCGAAAGTTAAAGGTTCCGGATGCGCTGAAAGCTTTGACTCAAGAGGAAGCGCTAAAACTTATTGATCAGGATCAACTTATTCAAGAAGCTATCCAAAAAGTGGAACAGCAAGGAATTATTTTTATTGACGAAATTGATAAAATAATTGGTAGGGAAGGGATGCAAGGCCCAGACGTATCACGAGAAGGAGTCCAAAGAGACTTGTTGCCGATCGTCGAAGGTTCAGCGATTAATACAAAGTATGGAATTGTGAAGACGGATCATATTCTTTTTGTTTCTGCTGGTGCTTTCCATTCGGCTAAACCAGCCGATCTGATTCCGGAGTTCCAGGGACGTTTTCCCATTCGTGTTGAATTAGATTCCTTAACGACGGAAGATTTTATCCAGATTTTGACAGAGCCAAATAATGCTCTGATTAAGCAATATGTCGCTCTAATGAAAACGGAAGGTATTGAACTTGATTTTAAAGAAAGTTCAATTCGCGAAATTGCGGAAATGTCTGCTTCAGTTAACGAAAAAACTGAAAACATTGGCGCGCGTAGACTCCAAACTATTATGGAAAAATTGTTGGAAGATATTTCTTTTGACGCTCCTGATTTGGAAGCTAAACAGATTCCGATTAACTCGGATTACGTTAAATCTAAACTCAGGGATATCATTCAAGACGAAGACTTGACTCGTTATATTTTGTAGGGCAATTCTCTATGGAAACAGAAAGACTGATTGAAAAAGCGGAAGTTCTCTTAGAATCTCTCCCATATATTAAAAAGTTTTGCGGCAAAAGTATCGTCATTAAATATGGCGGGAATGCCATGGTCTCGGAAGAGCTAAAAGAAAGCTTTGCGCTCGACATTGTCATGATGAAGTTTGTTGGGATTGATCCAGTTGTTGTTCACGGTGGCGGACCTCAAATTGGTAAAACTTTGGAGGCGTTGGGGATAAAGTCGACTTTTGTAGATGGGCAACGCGTTACAAACGAAGATATGATAGATGTTGTCGAAATGGTTTTAGGCGGCAAGATTAATAAAGAAATTGTTTCTTTAATCAACCGTCATGGAGGAAGAGCCGTTGGAGTTACTGGGAAAGATGGCGGCCTTATTCATGCGAAGAGATACAAAAAAGTCACCAAATGTCCTGATACCAATCGCCCTGAGATCAACGATCTTGGTTTGGTAGGAGAAATCACCCGAGTTGATCCTAAAATTTTAAACACATTGGATCGTGACGAATTTATTCCCGTTATTGCTCCCATAGGGCGTGGGGAAGATGGAGAGACGTTAAATATTAATGCCGATTTTGTCGCAGGTAAGATTGCTTCGGCTCTTAAGGCTGAGAAATTGGTTCTAATGACGGATGTTGAGGGCGTGAAAGATAAAACGTTAAAACTTATTCCTGAAATGGATATTGAACGTGCTAAGTCCTTAATAGAAGAGGGTGTTATTACGGGTGGGATGACACCTAAAGTTCGATGCTGTTTAGACGCATTGGTTGAAGGAACACACAAAACTCACATAATTGATGGTCGTGTAAAGCATGCAGTGCTTTTAGAAATGTTTACTGCGGATGGAATTGGCACTCAAATAGTTAAAGACTCTAGTTATTGAACAGACTGAAACGATTAATAAAGTTTAAATTGCTAATTGTTTAAAAGTTTGGCGGCAACGCATTATAATTTAACGGAAAATTTCAGCTCTTAAGTTTTTTTATGCCGACGACCCAGCCATTAAACGAACGAAATAAAACCGTATTACGCGAAATTATTGGAGCCTATATTGCCCATGGCGAGCCGATAGGTTCAAAAAGTATCGCTAAAAAATTACACGATAAAATTAGCTCTGCCACCATTCGTAACATCATGGCAGATCTAGTCGATATGGGTTACTTGGAGCAACCTCATACCTCTTCTGGCCGTATTCCTACAGATAAAGGATATCGTTTTTTCGTTGATCAAATACTTGAGCCATCTTTAGAGATTGATAAAACGGAGATTTTAGAGAATTGCGATATTCAAACTTCTTCTTTTGAAGAAGTTCTTTCGACAGCTTGTGGCAAGCTTTCAGCATTATCCAATCAAACGGGATTGGTTATGCTGCCAAGTTTTTCTCAAATGTTGTTTCAACGTATTGAGTTCATAAAGGTTGGTCCAAGAGAAGCTCTAGCCGCATTTGTTTCAGATATGGGGATTTTGCAAAATAAGCTGATTCCCATTGAAGATGAAATGACCACCGAAAACCTTACGTCGATTTCACGATTTTTGAATAAAGAGTTTAGCGGTAGATCGATCAAATCTATACGTGAAAATTTAGTGGACCGAATCAAAAACGAACGCGAACATTGCGATCGATTAATGCGAAGGGCTGTTGAGCTTTGGTTAACGACTTTTATAGAGGAACAAGATACGCAATTGCTTGTTGATGGAGCTTTGAACTTTTTGGATTGCCAAGAATTATCTGTCGATTTAAGACGAATTAAAACAGTGATAAAAACTGTCGAAGAAAAAACAAAATTAATCAAGCTTCTTGATTCGTGTTTGAAGCATGATGGAATGACGGTGATTATTGGAAACGAAAACTATGACGAGGAACTTGGCGAATGTAGTCTCGTTGTACAAAATTATTGTCTCGGAGATTCTAATTTGGGAGCAATGGCGATATTAGGTCATAAACGAATGGATTATAAAAAGGTTATTTCTCTTGTAAACAATACTGCGAAAACGGTTTCGCAATTATTGTCCGAAAAAAAACGAAAGGAGTTTGAGTAAGTCGATGAGTCAAAAAAAATCGGAACAACCGGTTGAGGAAGATAAAGTAAAGTTTTCTGAGACTGCAACAAAAGCCGCAGGCGAGGCTGAAGCGGAAATTAATGAAGAAAAAAAAGTAGAAGTGATTGACCCTGAATTTTTAGAACCTGAAGTTTTAGAGCCTGAAATAGTGTCAGATGAGGAAGAGTCTTCTGATGAAAGTCTAAATAAAGACCCAAGAACAAAAGTTCTAATGACTTTAAAGGAAGATCTCAAAAAGAAAAATGAAGAAGCTACAACTTTGCGCCAAGAGTTTGTTAAGCTCCAGGCTGAGACAGAAAACTTTAAAAAAAGAATGACCAAAGAAAAAAGTGATTTTGCTCAATTCGCTAATGAGAAATTAATTAAAGAATTAGTCCCTATTTATGAAAACTTAGAGCGTGCATTGAATGCGGATGATGCAAGTGCCGAAAATCTAAAAACAGGCGTGGATATGATTTTAAAATCGTTTACTGCATTTTTAGAAAAAGAAAAAGTTACACCGATTGCTTCTGTCGGCGAAAAATTTGATCCCAAAGTACATGAAGCATTAAGTCAGATCGAATCTGAAGATGAAGAAGACCAGGAG
>CAWVUN010000253.1:0-3774 GCA_963932495.1 uncultured bacterium | reverse complement strand
CATTATTATAATTTTATTTTTGTCTATAAAAGCTCTCACTTAGATGATGGAAATCGAATTTTTCTACATTTAGGCGGGTGTATGGAGAAAGTATCCGCTATGGTCGTCGATGTTGAAGATCCATTAACATTGGAGGGAAAGGCGGAAGAGGAGTACGCATTTATAAAAAACAAAGAAAATCAGGTCATTTGGAAGCATGGCAATCCAATTGAAGATTAAGCATAATTTTAAAATAAACTTTCCTATAATTTTTTTCAATAACTCTTTAGAAGGGTCATAAAAATCAATTTCATTTCACGATTTAGCTTGTCACTTCTCGCCGCCCACCCAATATCCCATTTGAAAAATATCTATAATATCCAGTCTATATCGTGATAAATAGAGTTCACGCATAATTAGACATATTCCCATTAATCAATTTTATTATTAAATTTGCGCGCTTTAAAAACTTAGAGATTCTGTTTTTAAAGATTAGAGAAATTGAGAGAGCTAAATGCAAAATTAGCAGTACTTGAAGAAGATGCAGGAAGACGACAACAGGGTAATAATTCACTCCCAAGTCTATTTGAAGAATGCAGAGCTGATTTACAAACAACAGGTGATCCAGTCTGTGATGATGAACAGCTATCTCCTCTCGCTCCAAGCTTCAACTCTGAGTATAATGCTTCATCCTTAATCTCACCACCAAACCAAGCTTCCCGAGAAACCAAAAAAAGAGCGTTGGAATTAATTGATGAAATAAATAATCAGATACGATTACTAACAAATGAGTTATTTGGTGATAGTAATTCGGTTAGAAAAAAAGTGAGAGAGAAGCGGGGCAATTTGGAGAGTCTTATAGACCAATTGTACCCCATTGTAAGAAAGATGTAATAGTCAACAGTAATCAAATTATAACTCTATGCAGTGTTTGGCTTTTTCGCAGCCCATCTATTCCAATTCTTGACGTATTGCCCAATGCTTTTGTTGTCAGCATCTTGCTCATAAAGCAGAGCGATTCGCTCAAGAAAGTATTGTTGCAAGTGCAACTAGTTTTATGTTCTGCCAAAGTATTAATTCCTACCTCTACCCAAGACTCTTTTTATTTAATATTGGACTACAAATAGACAAGAAAGATCTATTAATTTTGCCCCGAAATTTGATATAGAATTTCGAATATCTTTGAACAGTCCTATAATAATTGTAGAAAAAACTAGGTCTCTTAATACATGAGAAATAGTTTCAACTTCTTGTGAAAATCCGTAAAAGGGACTCTTTACTATTTTGAGAAGCCTTGCAGAAATCTCTGGATCGCTCAGAATTATTTCGGCAATCTCTCCATAATTGTAACTCGGATCACCCATAGCATCTCTTAAACGGTAAAACATTTCCGGTAACGATGAGACCTTTGTATCCTTTTCAAATAACTCTTCAATAATAATATGGAAAATGTCCTAGCTTTATAAACGGATGAAATAAATAGGAATAATTAGGATAAACACGTTCGGAAGAAAAATAATAATTGAGGGGGGGATATGTTGAAATCAAATTTGCAGCGGATAGTTATTCTTAATAAATCGCAAATCAAGTAGCCCGTTTAGGAATAATAGTTAAAACTTAATTTTTTTGAATTATTATTTTTTACGGAAACCTCTAAAAACTGTTTTTGGCTATGATCAGACCTTATGAAATAAGTGCTTGCGAGTTGCCGCAAGAAGAAAATATTGAGTTGTTAGAGATGTTCTTAAACCAATCAAAAAAAAGTTTTAAAAGGTTAAAGAATGTTTCTCCTGAAAAACCATCAAACAAGTTCTTTTATCAATCAGCAAATACAACAAGTCTCGCAATTCGAGTAATGAAAAATGAGTCTTATTTGCCAAAAGACCTTTCAAATAATTCCCGTATCGCTTTTTTACCGGCATCGTTTAAAAGTCGAGTGCCTGTGCAGGCGACGTGTTTCTTTCTAATTTTTGGATTTGACTCCGCTTTCCAATGATCTTGAGTCCAACGAAACCAAGAAGCTTGCTCCTGATCAAAAACATGAAGTGGTTTATTACAAAGCTTGGCAAACTCTGCGCCCCAACCGGTTCCGCCTTTCACCGTTTTATCTTCTAAAATTTTTCCAACGACGAAAACTTCTTCGCCATTATTGATAACATGCCAAATTCCCTGTAATACTTTTCGAAATAAGGGTCCGCTACTATATTTTCGATTCATCAACCGAGAAACATAACTCAAACTGACGTCCCCTTGCAGCAGATCTTCCTGATTTAAGAAACGCATTCCGCGCTTTCTTACAATCTGATGTCCTTCGAACGTGAAGTTCACTTCTTCAATTCCATATTCCTGGGCAAGGGAAGCGAATTCTGCTTCAGCGCCCTTAACTCCTCCGCTAAAAACAATGCAACCTTCCTTTTTCATAACTTTCTCCCCGTCAGAACTTATTGAATTTTTGGCAAACCGATTCCTATTCGACTGCACTCGATCTCTCTAGTTAATGGACTTTAAAGAGAATCTCAAGCCCTTCGTATTACCATTATACTAGCTAACGCTTCTCATTCATTAAATAAAGTTCCCCAAAAATAGCTAAAGTGAGGACTCTCATTCTTTAGATACCCACCTAATTTAATTCTTATAAATTTACCAAGGACTTTATATGTTAAATTTAAAACAAATATTGGGGCTTCTCATTCTTGACATCGAAGCCATAACCCTTTATTTTTTAAATAATTATTCTTATATTACAAAAAAATTGCTAACATTAAATGAATATTTTTAACTTGTTAGTAAAACTAAAGGAAAAGCGATCTTTATGCCAAACAATCCCAAAATGAAGGGCATTGTTTTAGCAGGCGGAGCCGGAACCCGACTCCACCCTATAACCAGGGTGGTGAGCAAGCAATTGCTTCCTGTGTTTGACAAACCCATGATTTACTATCCTTTGTCCATCTTAATGATGGCTGGGATTAAACAAATACTCATAATTTCTACTCCTTTCGACCTCCCAAGATTTCAAGAACTATTGGGCGATGGAAGTTCTCTCGGTATAGAATTTTTTTATAAAGAGCAACCCCATCCCAAAGGATTAGCTCAAGCCTTTACAATTGGAAAATCATTTATTGGAAACGATAATGTCGCTTTAATCTTGGGGGACAATGTTTTTCATGGACACAACCTTTTAGAAATTGTGCAACGGTGCTCGAAGCTTGAAAGTGGAGGCACTGTATTTGGGTATCCCGTTAGCGATCCTGAACGTTATGGCGTTGTCGAATTTGACACTGAAGGTAATGCCGTAAGCATTGAAGAAAAACCACAAAAACCTAAGTCACATTATGCCGTTCCTGGCCTATATTTTTACGACAACCAAGTGGTTTCTATAGCGGAGAGTTTAGAGCTCTCTCCACGTGGAGAACTGGAAATCACCGACATTAACCTGGAATATTTACGCCGAAAAGAATTAAAAGTTGAACTCCTTGGAAGAGGTTATGCTTGGTTTGATACGGGAACCCATGACTCTCTGCAACAAGCTTCTCAATACGTTCAAGCTATTCAAGGAAGACAAGGGCTAAAGATTGCTTGCCTGGAAGAAATAGCTTTTCGTCTTGGCCACATTGATAAAGAGAAATTAATAGAACTTGCTCAGCCGATGTTAAAAAATAGTTACGGTCAATATCTGAAGGATTTATCTGAAGAAGAATTAACTAAATATGTTTAAAAAAGATTTTTTAAATCTATCTAAAGCTTTTTAAGCGAAAAAGCTAATTTTTCCTGTGCAGTTAAACTCTCGGTGATTGG
>CAWVUN010000252.1:0-3796 GCA_963932495.1 uncultured bacterium | reverse complement strand
TTTACACGAATGCGAATGGGACGAAGAACCCAACTCGCCGAAACTATCCAGAGTGCGAATGCTCTTAGATAGCAATCAATGGGTAGGCATTAAGCCAAAATGCAAAGAATATACAACCGACATAGATATTAATGGCCAGCCCGGTTGGGAAACCATTACTAAAGACGATCTTCGTAAACAAGCCGCTGAAGCTTGGCAAGTTCCTTTAGACGATCTGAAATATTTCTACCGCAATGAGAACTTTGATTCATTAGGCGAAGGTAAATATCACATCCACGTTAAAAAGGACGGTCTGTTTGCTCTTCGAGACGGTCATTTTGAGCAAACGATGTTCATCAGTTTTATGTTCTCCGTCAATTGGGGGAAAGTAGACCTCATTCCTGTAGTGGAACTGTTTCAATCTACCTTACCAGGTACCGCAGGAGCCGTATTTGAATTTATTTGGGGACTCTACAATGATCAAAACCGAGAGCAAGAACTAGCTCCCTTAAGATATCGAGGTTTGCCAACCTATCCTTCAAAAGAGTCTTTTAATATCTTTTCTGCTTTCTTTGAACCTTCGAATCCAGGAAATGAAGATATTTTTGAAGTTTTTATGGACACCTATAGGTCGCATGAAATTGAATGGCGCCCCAGAGTTAATCCTCCTTGGCGTTATTTCAGCGAAGAACACCAAATATCGGTGACAGTTCAAGATAACTTTCTGTACAAAGCAGTAGTCAAAGGCGATCCCATAACAGTTCCATATATAAATTGCGCCAAGGGCGGTCATCCACCTTGCCAGCGGCAACTGATCGTCGCAAACGATAAAATCGTCTTACAGGATAGAAGTTCCATCAGAACAATCCCTATCGACGCAAAATGGAACGTAGAGTCCATAGGAGAATCAAAAGAATTCTCAGAACCACTTTTTTCTTGGGATAAATTTTTCGGGGAAAAAGCCCCCGATGTCGATCCAGTGAAAGCGCAATTCACTGTCGCGCTTTATCCTGAAGGAAATGCAGAAATAAACGAAGCTTCAGTACAACCAATCGCGTTAGATCAAATCTTTTATTACATGGAAGAAAACACCGACATGCCGGACAAGCTTGAGCAGGTGGAAGACGTCTTGATCCATACGTTTGATATGGTCATCGCCGGCTGCGTTGATTGCGGTAAAAGTAGAAACTATACGGTTTTATATAGCGACCCCGAATTAGCCGTAAAAAACGCTCAACTGCTTTGGAGCCATGCCTCTTCTCGCGACGAATTAGGAAACCTGCAAAACGTCAATTTCTTTCCAGAAATCGATAAAGTTGAAGAAGCTTATGGATCTACCTACGATATGATTTTTAAATGGATTCCAACAGGCTTTTATCACGATCAAAAAAACTGCGAAGCTATGTTGGCCGCTATTGCACTCGCTTTACGGCCGAGTGGTTTGCTTTTTCTTGTAGGTCCTCTCCCCCTATCAGGCTTACTAGATAATTACGGATTAACCCAGCTCAATGGCGATCCCATTGTCGAAATGCCTTTCTTTCGACAACACTTAAAAATGTGCCCTGAGAATCAACTTAATCCTCAAGCAACTGTTTTCCTTCTCGAAAAGCAATCTTAATAGCCAATCTGAAAGAAAGCTTTCTAGATTCATTATTTTTAGAAAGCTCATTTCAAAAAACATAATCTTTGATCGACACATAAATATCAACCTCGTCCTGACTTTTATAAACATCAAAATCTGTTGAAAAGGCGCGATTATACTCTTTGCTTGTTGAAAAAAATCCCAAATCCCTTTCCAATTGTTTAAGACCGACTCAGAAGCAAACGAAACTTTTTACGGGCGTCCCATTTTACAAGGAACCATTCTTTTAAATAGAAGAATAAAACCTCCTAAAGCAGCAACCAGCTTCTCTAAAAACCTTGATCTAATTGCCCCTTTTCCTAAACGACCTAAAACCTGAAACTACTTTGCCGTAGTTGCGGCACTCCAGGCCATAGACCTGTTCGATCCACCAGCATATCCCCTTCGACTCACTAAAATTAAGCCTATATCAACCTCGTTGCTAAACCAACTCAGAGCCGTTTTCAAAACAATCTGTGGATCTGTGCCTCTTTTCAACATTTCGTAAGAACGATAAGCCGTGAGGTTCATCGCAATGGATTCACCATGCCCCGTAGCGGCAACAGCTCCAAAGGGGCCGGCAAACAACCCACACCCAATCAGCGGCACATCGCCTATTCTACCTGGATGAGATTTTCCAGTACCGCCAGTACTTAGCGAAGCTCCAAAGTTATCACCGTCAAAAGCAACCACGCCCACAGTGTCCGATGTATCAGAGTCGGCAGGTTTATGTTCTTCAGGTTTTAACGGTTCAAAACCATGCTCTTGGGCAAATTGACCCGCTCCGTCGCCGGCTAATAATCGAAACTCTTCATCGCAAACTTTACGCGCCACCCAAATTGGGTTTTTGAATCCAGGTACTCCCGCAACTGCGCCAAAGTTCTGGTCGCTATCCATACAAGAAGCGTCCATATAAACAGCACCATCCGAACGATGGGCAGACCCAACCCCAGAATTAAAGCGCGAATCGTTTTCCAATATCTCTGCCGCGAAACAAACCGAATCTAAAACAGACTCTTCTGCTCTCAGCGAATCCATCCCTCTTTCGGCGGCCACGAGAGTACCATCTGCGTATTCGTTTTTGGATCCCGCTCCGCCATGAGTCAAAATAATCATTCTATTTTCTTCCATATTTCATTTCCTAAATCTGGCCACTGGTTAATCAGAAATGGAGCCATGTTGACTGATCTTACCCTATAGGATAGTATGATTTTATATCCAGTAAACGAAAACTTAAGGTCACGATGCAAAAATTTTGTATAAATTGTAGAAACGCTTTTTGGGGAGGGCAACACTGTCCCAATTGTTTTGGCGGCGGCAACGTCGAACTTTTGGATTTAGCCCTGCCTGAAAATCAAAAACATTTTAATGACATGAAAATAGACGTTCGCCCAAAATATTTTGCGCGAACCGCTATGATGTTGGTTATATTTGGCTCTATCATGTCCCTTCCAATTGGAGCGTTTATTTTTCTTAGAGGCATGTCGGAATCGGGTAATATCGCGCTTTGGGGATCGATAGGCCTAGGTATTATCGTAGGAATAACCTTGGGCTCCATCAAATTAGCCAATTGGATATTCGGTAAACAAATGTCAGAAGTTCCTAAAGAAAAAGGTGCTCAATACGATTAAAACCGCACAGGCATTGAACCGCAAAGACGCCCTTCGACAGAGCTCAGGGCAGGCTCCGAACGCAAAGAAAGAATAAGAACAAACCTGGCAAGAAATATTTGAGAAAAAATAGTAGTCGCGGTTCGCGGGCCACGCCTTAACAGTTATTTGAGTCAAAGTAAAACCCTTCACCTCTTCAGTAATCTCGACACAAAAGCGCTAAAGTAAATTGCCCTGGATTATAGTCAGTGACATCTGCGCAAAAGTAGCCTCTAAAACTTTCTTAGAACCTGCTTTTATCCTTCATTGCGCTCTCTAAGTCTTTGCGGTAAAAACTCTTTTAAAGCTCTCCTCTTCGGCCAATATCTTTACGGTAATGAATACCGTCCCAGCTAATTTTCTCGACCGCTTCATAAGAGCAAGATAAAGCCGCTTCCATGGTGTCGCCTAATGCCGTTACGCCTAAAACCCTACCACCAGAAGTTTCCACTTTATCCCCATTGGATCGAGTACCCGCGTGAAACACCACCGCGCCCGACTCTTCGGCTTCTTTTAAACCGTTTATTTCTATTCCTTTTTGATAAGA
>CAWVUN010000251.1:0-3820 GCA_963932495.1 uncultured bacterium | reverse complement strand
TTTAGGGATTTTTTAACTTTTATAAGCTTTCATCGAATTGAAAGAATTCCAAAGCGTGATATAAATAATACGTTTACCCAATGAAGTTCCTTTTTCATGATCCGTTTTATTAGATCATTAGGAAAGGCAATGCAAAATTTTAAAAAAATCGGAATGTATTGTTTTTTACGGAAAGTATGTTCAGGGAACAACTATCTTTTTTCGCTGGATTTTGCTCAAATTGGTTCCGAGCCGAAAGTGATGATGCCTGAAATTGTTTAGCGTCTTACCAATTTGAAAGTATTTGTTGATTAGAAATTGCTTTTAAGGGGTAGTGATCGTGATGTTTAAATGTATGCAGGAGTTTTTCCATGCCTGGTCTGGAATGCGTCAGTTTGATTCTTTGGATTTAGGTGAAAAGGACGTAGTATTTTATGCTGAAGATAATGCCTCTTGGGTGCATTTTGAACCTATTATTAAAGCTCTTTTAGAAAAACACGATCAAGGCTTTTGTTATTTGACGTCTAGTATTGAAGATCCAATTTTAAATTCTACGGATAAGCGCATAAAAGCATATTTTATAGGCAATGGAATGTTACGAACTGCTTTGTTCTCTTCCTTAAAGGCTGGTGTTGTGATTATGACTATGCCAGATTTAGATAATTATTATATAAAACGATCGAAAGTTCATTCAGTTCATTATGCCTATGTGTTTCATAATATGGCTAGTACTCATATGGTTTTTCGTTCTGGAGCGTATGATCATTACGATACAATTTTTTGTGTGGGGCCTCACCATGAAAATGAAATACGGGAAGCGGAGAAGCTTTATGATTTGCCGAAGAAAAACTTAGTGAAGCATGGTAATAGCCGTCTTGATTCAGTGATACTTGAAGCTTCAAAGCGTGGGAAAGAAAGTTTGCCAAGCGAAAAAGGAAAAAAAAGAGTATTGATCGCCCCTTCCTATGGTAAAAATTCTTTACTTGAAGTATGTGGAATTAAATTAATTCATGTTTTGTTGGGAGCAGGATATTCTGTTACGGCTCGTCCTCATCCATTAACAACCCGTCATAATAAAGCTCTTATTTCCGAGATTATCGAAAAATATGGAAACGATCCAGATTTTTCAATTGAAACGAATGTTGCCTCTCAGGCATCTTTACAAAGTTCGCATCTGATAATTAGCGATTATTCTGGAGCGGCTTTTGAGTTCGCCTTTGGGTTGGGAAGACCTGCGTTGTTTATCGATGTTCCTAGAAAAGTTAATAACCTAAAGTACGAGGAATTGAAATGTGAGCCCTTTGAGGTTTTTATTCGTTCGGAAATTGGAGCGGTAGTATCGCCGGATGATTTGAAAAAAATTCCAGAATTTGTTGAGAGTTTGGTTTTAAGTCAAAAGTCGTTTGATGAAAAAATAAAAACTTTACGGTCTCAAAATATATTTAATGTAGGGGTGAGTGGGATCGCTGGTGCTGAAGCAATTATTCAATGTTTAAATAGGGTTAACGCAGAGCAAGCTAAAGGCGAATGAAAATGTAACGAGTGATTTGAAAACTTGATATTTGTTTTTATTTTTTTAATAATCGCTTGAAAAATGAGATTAAATTATTCCAGTATACTTTGATTGCGAAAATCATCGTTAAAAAACCCGAAACAATCATCTGAAATAAATAAGTGCCCGTTCCTAGGTCTAGATAGGCGAAGGCGTTTTCTGTCGATAACACTAGAACTAAAATTACCCAAAGAAAAGTCCAAGTTTTATTAATTCTTTTAGTCATTTTTGTCCTTTATTTTTTCTCTAAAAGGGTTAATAAATCAAAATCCGTATATTTCCTAGTTTTAAAATCGGTTTAGCTTTATGAGGAAAGTGGGCTTATTCAAAGCAATTCCAATGAAAGAAAAAACAGGCTCAGCACTTATTGCCGCAAGATCAATGTTTTTCATTTAAACAAATCAATAAGTTGAAATCAATGAATTATTGATTTGCTTTCTAGGTCATTTGATAGGAGAAAATTTCCTTTTTGGAATGTATGATCTAAAGTTTGATAAATTGATTTTTTTTAATATGTTGACAGATTATGAGAGATAGGGCTTTCCTTAGTTGGAATTGGCGCTGGATAATGAAATAATATGGTTTTATTTGGAAGTTAAAGTGGGCGTTTCCGAAGTTTTTGCTTTCTTAAGATATAATTTTTTATAAACTTTAAATTCGTTTTTATTATGCCTTTTCCGATTCATAGATTGAGAAGATTGAGAAAAACTGACGCTATCATGAGGATGGTGCGTGAAAATAAAATATCTGTCGACGATTTGATTTATCCCTTGTTTGTTTGCGAGGGAAAGGGCATTAAGTCTGAGATAAGTTCTATGCCAGGCAATTGTCGCTGGTCTATAGATTTGTTAGCGGAAGAAGCTAAGGAATGTTGGAACTTAGGAATCCCTTCAGTTATTTTATTTGGGATTCCCAATAAAAAAGATGCCCGTGGAAGCGAAGCCTATAACCCAGACGGCATTGTTCAACGCGCCATCCGTGAGATCAAATCGGCTGTTCCAGGAATGGCGGTGATAACCGATGTTTGCATTGACGAGTATACGGACCACGGCCATTGCGGATTGGTTGAAAACGGCCAAATTTTGAACGACCCTACTTTAGAACTCTTGGCTAAAATGGCTTTGACTCATGCGGCAGCTGGAGCCGATATTGTAGCCCCATCAGATATGATGGATGGAAGAGTGGGAGCGATTCGTACTGCTTTGGATCAATCGAGTTTTGGCGATACCATTATCATGTCTTATGCGGCTAAATATGCGTCGGCATTTTATGGTCCCTTTCGAGAAGCGGCAGATTCCTCTCCCCAATTTGGAGACCGATGCTCTTATCAAATGGACCCTGCTAATGGGGAAGAAAGTATCCGAGAAGTGGCTCAGGATATTGAAGAAGGTGCAGACATCGTTATGGTAAAGCCAGCGCTGTCTTATCTTGATATTATTTATAAAATCAAACAAGAGTTTTCAATCCCGCTAGCTGCGTATAATGTGAGCGGAGAATATTCGATGGCCTATGCTGCTGGTAAAAATGGTTGGCTGGATGGAGATCGAGTCGTTATGGAAGTGCTGCTTTCTATCAAAAGGGCAGGAGCTCAGATGATATTGACTTATTCCGCTAAGCGCGCGGCTAAAATAATTCAGGGTATTATTGATTAAAATGAAAAGATCTAGCCCTATTCAACTATTTTTTAGCGAAATTATTATAGTTGCTTTGGCTCTTGGAATTATTATGGCCGAGTACAAAGCCCATATTTTTGAGCGAGGGATTGGACTTTATTTGAAATGGCAGAATTATGAACGACCCCAGTTGGGGAGAATGTGGGATCGCGATAGACAAAAAGTAGTAGCGGAAAGAAAGATTCGAAGTTTATTAGCTTCGGTGAGTGTTAAAGAACGTTCTAGTGAGTCGATAGATTCTTTCAGCAAATTATTTGAAAACTTGGGCTCTGCTTCTTCCCAAGTAATCTCCAGAGATAAGTTTTTACAATTGTTTTTTGACTACCCTGGTCAATGGACTCGAAAGATTATTTCTCCTTTAGACATGATTGAGATTGATTCGAATAATCAATGGGAGAGAGTGTTGATTGCCCGTTTTGGAATTTGGATTACTTTGAGTTTTATCGATAAAGATAATATTCCGATAAAGGAATTTCATCTGTCGACAGCGACTTTAGGTGAAATACAATCTACGCGGACAATCCAAAAAGGAAAATTAGAAGAAGCGGATTTCCGACCAGAAAAGATTTTTGATTTTCATCAATTTGTTCATGTATTGAAAACTATGGACCCGGCT
>CAWVUN010000250.1:0-3844 GCA_963932495.1 uncultured bacterium | reverse complement strand
AATGGTGAACGCAAAATTTGGAGCTGGAAGAGACTTTACGATTGATATTATTTCACCTGATCCGGTGAATCCGAACAAAGGATTGATGACGGGTATGGATAAGGAAGCTTATGAATTCTTAACTAAAACATCGGAAAATATTTTTACAAAAACTTTTGAATCAGATAATAAATTATATATTCGATTGTATACGTCTGATAAGGCAACTGTGCAAGCATGTGTTGATTGTCATAATGCTTTAAAAGGTGGTGAAAATTTTGCCATTGGGGATATCTTTGGGATTCGTAAATATAATCTGTTATTTTCGGCCGATGTAGCTAGAGGTAAAGCGGAATTGAATGCGAGCTTAGAAGAATTTGATAACGCTAAGCGGATTTTCAAAGATACATTGGAAGCAATGAGAAAAGGAGGCGAATATCCCATGGATATGGGGTTTGAGAAGCTAGTCTCCGTCCATAAAATTAGTAACGAAACAATTCAAGATAACTTAGAGGAAGTGAATCAAATCTTTAATGAGTTTTTAGCAGGAGTAGACGTCCTTTTGAATTCTGAAGTTGATTCCACTAATTATCGAAATGCTCAACAAAAAATATTACTGGTGTCAAATGAATTACGCAATAAGAGTAATAAGATTGTAGATTTGTATAATCGAATCGCCAACGAAAATCAAAAACGCATTACAAATACCGTTATTATTTTTATTGTTTTAACCTTGGTCGCCTTGATAAGTGTTGGTTACTTTTTCGCTATTTCGGTTGTCAGGCCTATCCGGAAAGTATCTGGAGTTATGAGCGAAATTGCCAAAGGAAATTTTGTACAGGAAAATCTACCGGTAGTTTCTAAAGATGAAATTGGTGTGCTCTCCGAGACGTATAATACGATGCTAGAAACCATGAGGGAAATAGTTAGCCAAGCTAAGGATATTGCGGCTGGGGATCTTTCAAAAACGTATGATTTGAAAGGGGAGTTATCAATCGCCTTTGGGAAAATGACTCATGAGCTCAGAGATAAACAAAAAGCCGACATAGAGTTTAAGGGAATGGCGACAGAGCGAGAAGTTCAGGCGGAAGACTTAAAAGGTAAAGTTGCTTCTATTTTGGAGTGTGTTAATGCAGCTGCACAGGGTGATTTAACCAAGCATATAGTTGTTAAGGGTGAATCTTCAATCGGGCAAATGGGAGAAGGTTTAGAAATGTTCTTTGATAATTTATCGAAGAACATGAAAGGAATCGCCAGTATGGCTAACGAATTAGCCTTATCGGCAAAAGAGATTTCTAGTTCTGTTCAAGATCAAGCTGCTGTTTCTGCCCAGCAATCGGCCTCGGTTACTGAAATTTCCTCTACTGTCGAAGAACTTTCTGCTTCATCGAATCAAGTTGCGGAAAATGCAGATTCTGTAGCGCGGATCTCATCCGACTCTTTACACGATTCAGAGCGTGGTATGAAAGCGATTGGATCGTTGAAGTTAAAAATGGATGAAATATCCGAAGATAATCAAGGTGGTATGAAAGAAATTGTCGCATTAGGTAGAAAATCTAATGAAATTGGTAAAGTTATGGAAATTATCAATAACATTGCCGATCAAACAAAGCTAATTGCTTTTAATGCCGCTATTGAGGCTTCAAGCGCAGGTGAAGCTGGAAAGCGATTTGGTGTAGTTGCAGTAGAAATTCGCCAATTGGCCGACAATGTTATGGATTCTACAGGAGATATTCAGAGCAAAATAGACGAGATTCAACAAGCTATCAATCGTTTAGTAATTAATTCTGAGCAGGGTTCGAACCGAATCAAAGAAGGAAATATTTTAGCCGGTCAAACTATTGAAGAACTAGAAAGATTAGTAGAAAGAGCAAAAAGCGCGGCAGATGCGGCCTCTCAAATTTCTCTTTCTACCCGACAGCAGAAAACGGGGACCGAACAAGTGCTATTAGCGTTAAAAGAAATTGTTAATGGAGCCAGGCAGTCTTCAAGTGGAATTAAACAAACCTCTAACGTTACTCATAAGCTTTCTGAAATGTCCGAAAAGCTGAATGGATTAGTGAGTAGGTTTAAAGTAGATTAATTTAGCTATATTGATAAATGATTTGAATTTTTTAATTAAAGTAGACCTCAAAATAAAGCGGTAAGGAATACGGGTTAGGTTCTCGCTGATTTTTCTGAAAAAGGGGTTAACTTTGTTGAGTTTCCCACTTATTGGAATGATATTATTTTGTTTTAGAATTTGGAGTTTGATCACTGTTTTAAAGGTTTTTGCAGTAATTTCCCCCTCAATTAATTTTCTTTTTAGTCGTTCAACCCCTTGAGGGTTTAGAAAAGTGTCTAATTGTAAAGATTTAGCCATTATATTTCCTTCCAAAAAGTATAGCGTTTTGCGTCAATTTCCCGATTAGTAATAAATGCAAATACAGTGCCATTTTTTTTTGAGGATTTATGTTCTCAAGGAATTTTATGAAGAGGGAAGCTAATGCGCAAACATTGTGTGACTTGGAAAAGGCTTAAATTATTTTTGACATTGAGTCGAAAACTTAAAAAAAATTTAATTTGTGTATTGGTTGTTTTTTTTATTTCACTGGAAGGTTGCGGAGAAAATGAGAAAGAAACAATAGTAGTAGCGTTTACTTTAAAACTAGAGTCCAATGCTGATTTACTATATGAGCAAATGGTTTTAGATATTTCATTCGAACCTCAATTAAATAAAGGCCCTTCTGAAAAAGATGGTGACTCAGACGATGATGGGAGGCTGGTGAAACGCAAAGAAGATATTAGACTCCCATCTGAATTTGAAATTAATCTAAGATATTTAAACCTTGAGCGTTCTGAAGATTCCTTAGCCTATAATAACAAAGCAAAGTTGGATGCGAGGGCTAAGAAAGAGCTTGGAGAACGGTTACGTGTTTCGGATAAAAAACTCATTTTTGGTGGAAAAGGCTTCGATACAAATGACTTTGAAAAATTTAATGAAGGAAAGCTTAGCGGAGAGTTTTCTTCTCATATAAACCCCCAAAGAAGTAAATCATTACAATCTATAGCTTTGGGGCCGGTAAATTTAAACCAGAAACTGAATCCGGAAGACAAAAACTTAATTTTTCATATTTCTTCCTCCACTTTGAACGGGCAAGAAGTTTCATTGCAATTGCCCGGTGTTCAAGCAGAAAAAATGAAGGAAAAAAGCTTGCATCCGAGAAAGTATTGAAGCGAGTTTCAAAAATTTCCGAGACTTTAGTCCATTTAAGAAAGAACCCAGAGCGACTAATTCAATTAAGACCTAGAGAAAACGCTTTGGATTTACTTAGAGGAAATCCAAATATTTTAAAAGATCGTTACGATAATAAATCTTGAAAATGTTTTATTGATCTTCGGTTTTTGGGGTTATAAAGATTAAGTTTTTGAGTCTTTTTGAGTCGCCTCATCGGGCTCATCTGGGGCGGAGGCTCTATCAACATCATAGTACCAATAGAAGAAAACCCAAAAAGTGATAATGAAAACCCAAATTAAAACTTTTCTAGTTCTACTGATTTTTGGTTTTTGAGAAGGTGTTTGTTCCATTGTTAAGAGGTTATAATTAGCTTTACTATGGTTTGGAAGATAGTTTTGCCACTTTTTCTGCTGGATTTTTAGCGCAACGAAACCCAAAGCTGTTGTTACGGACTTCAGGTGTGAAAAAGCTACGATTGAATGTGGGGGCGCTTAGTCCGCATCCATAAGATAAACAGTCAAACCAGGATCCTCCTTTTAAAACGCGGTTTCTATTTCCATATTCTGGACGGGGAATTGTATTTCCTTCGTGCGGAAGATAAAAGCTATCGACCCATTCCCAAACATTTCCCGACATATCATATATACC
>CAWVUN010000249.1:0-3849 GCA_963932495.1 uncultured bacterium | reverse complement strand
ATGGCTACCTATTTAGATTTAGTAAAACGAGCTGTTGGTTACACCGAGCAACGAGGGGATAAAATAAAAGTAGAAAACGTTCAATTTGATAAAACTCTTCAGCTACAGGAGGCAGAGCGTTTAGAACAAGCCGAGCAATTGGAACTTGGTTTGGAAATTGGTAAAATATTATTAGGCTTCATTTTCGTATTCTTGTTCTATACTCGATTGATTAGGCCGCTAGTGACTTGGATGACCACCAGTGTTGAGTTAGTGGACGAAGACACTTCAGTTCCAGAAATAATTACTACTGAAGAAGAACTTGAACAAGAAAGACAACGTTTAGCAGGGTTAGGGCCAGTCGCTCAAGAAATAAGAAACGCGGTGAATGCATTTGTAGAAACCGATCCACAGTTCTCCGCCAGTATTGTTCGTAAATGGTTGAGAGAACGCCGAGTAGAGGAGTAAAAGATGGCTAGAGATTATACAGGACCTGAAAAAGCTGCTATTTTTTTAATGTCGTTAGGAGAAGAGCCTGCGGCTAAGGTTTTAGCAAATTTAGATGAACGCGAAATTCAAAACATCGGTAACAACATGGCGTCTCTCCAAGATGTTGATACCCAAACTATGGATACAGTTCGTAAAGAATTTCACGAAGCGGTAGAGTCAGGCACAGGTGTTTTCGGGCTGGGGGGTGTGGAGTTTTTGAAGTCTACATTGATGAAAGCTTTAGATCCTGTTAAAGCCGCAGAAATTTTAAATAATATCACTTCGCCTACAGATGCATTGGAAGGTGGTTTAGAAACGGTTCGGATGCTGGAACCCAGAACTATTTCTAACTTTTTAGTTCACGAGCATCCTCAAACAGCGGCAATTATTATGGCCCACCTAGAACCTATTGTTGCCAGCTCTGTTTTGAAGGAACTTCCAGAAGATATGAGGATGGAAGTAGTACACCGCTTAGCTACTCTAGAGCGGGTGGCTCCAATGGTAATCAGAGAATTAGACGAAGCTCTTCAGAACATAATTTCATCTGCTGGTGTTTCCGGAAGTAAGATGGGTGGAGTTAGTAATGCGGCTAAGATCATGGGAAGTTTAGAGCGAACAACTGAAACATCAATTTTGACCGAATTAGATGAAGTTGATCCTGAATTAGCAAATAAAATTCGAGATCTTAGATTCGTTTTTGAAGATGTTCTCAAAATTGACGATCAAGGATTGCAAATAATGTTGAAAGAAGTGAAACAAGAAGACTTGTTGATTGCTCTTAAAACGGCGACCGATCCATTAAAAGATAAAATTTTCAATAATATGTCAGCACGGGCTTCACTGATGTTGAAAGAAGACTTAGAATCACTGGGACCCAAAAAACTTAGTGAAGTAGAAGCCAGTCAAGCAAAGGTTATTAGTGTTTGTAAAAGATTGGAAGAAGAAGGAACAATCGTCATAGGCGGGGGAGCAGAAGAACAATATGTCTAACGATTCAGCGAATACATTTCAAAGAGATTTTATAAAAGGAGAGTCGTCGCAACAGACTCAAGCCAAAGAGCAATGGCTACATGAGCTCAAGGAGCTAATTAAACCCGAAGAAGTTGGAGAGAAGCATTTTGTTTACGATTCCGAAGAAGCTCGTAACTTTGATCAAACTAATGTAAAGCGAGCTCGAGAAGGAGTTAAAGAAATTTTATCCGACGCTATCGACAAAGCTAAAAGTAAAACCACTAAAATTAGAGAGGAAGCCCGTCAGTTGGGCTATGACGAAGGTTATAAAGAAGGGTTTCAAAAAGGGAAAAAAGAAGCTTCTCTAGAGTTTGAACCTTTTTTTAAAACTTACGATCAATGTGTCCGCGATTTGACCACTTTCCGAAAAAAAATGTTCGGAAAAGTGGAAAGAGAAATGTTGGAAATGGTAGTTGAACTAACCAAAAAAATTGTTCATCACGAAATAAGTATCCGAGAAGATAGCATTAAAGATATGATTCGGCTGGCTGTGGATTCCGTAATAGATAAAGAATCTATGGTTATCAAAGTAAACCCAGCAGATAAAGGGTATGCGGAAAGCTTCCGACCTGAATTGCATTTATTATTTGACGAAATCAAAAATATTACATTTGAAGCGTCTCCCGCTATGGAACGAGGAGGCTGTGTTATCGAAACAAATTTTGGCACTGTAGATGCCCAGATTAAACATATAGATGCTGAGATCGATAAAATCTTAAATTTGAGTCCACGTCCATTCGAGGAAGACATGGACTCAGAAATAGAGGAAGAGGATACCAGTGGAAGCTAGCATAGATTTATCAAAATATCGCTCTTTTATAGCAAATACCCGTTTAGTAAAAAAAAGCGGAAAAGTAACGCGGATTGTTGGAATGATATTGGAGGGAGATGGTCCTCCTTGTTCTGTCGGAGCAACTTGTTCTATTTTTCCGTTAAGTGGCAAAGATCCCGTTAAAGCGCAAGTCGTTGGGTTTCAGGATAATAAAGTTCTACTAATGCCGTTGGGAGATATTTTTGGAATTGAACCTGGAAGCAAAATTGAAGCGGAAGAAGATTCTCCTTCCTTTTCAGTCTCTCCCAATTTAATTGGTCGGATTATAGATGGTGCTGGTGAACCAATTGATGGTAAAGGACACATCCCTTTAGGAGTTCAATATCCATTAATGGGGAAGCATATTAATCCATTAAAGAGGAATCGGATAAACGAACCATTGAATATGGGAGTTAGGGCGATCAATGGATTGCTGACATGTGCCAAAGGACAAAGAATTGGCATCATGGCGGGGACAGGGGTAGGTAAATCTGTTTTAATGGGTATGATTGCTCGAAATACTTCAGCCGATTTAAATGTTATTGCTTTGATTGGTGAAAGAGGACGTGAAGTTCGAGAGTTTATCGATGAAAACTTAGGCCCAGAAGGATTAAAAAAGTCGATTGTCATAGTTGCTACGTCCGATCAGCCTCCTCCTGTTCGATTACGTGGAGCTTATATCGCAACAACAATAGCAGAATACTTTAGAGATGAAGGGAAGAATGTAGTATTGATGATGGATTCGGTTACCAGGTTTGCGATGGCGCAAAGAGAGATTGGGCTGTCTGCGGGTGAACCGCCAACCACTCGTGGTTATACTCCTTCAGTTTTTTCTTTACTCCCAAGGCTATTAGAAAGAGCTGGAACTTCGGAAGCTTCTGGAAGTATAACGGGGCTTTACACTGTTTTAGTTGAAGGTGATGATTTAAGCGAACCGGTTGCAGATTCAATTCGAGCAATTTTGGATGGCCATATTATTTTATCCAGAGATTTAGCCGCGCATAATCATTATCCGGCGATTGATGTTTTGAGTAGCGTAAGTCGGCTTATGATTGATGTTGCCTCAAAAGATCATTATGCTGCTACAATGAAGTTTAAAGATATTTTGGCTACCTATAAGGAAGCGGAAGATTTGATTAATATAGGAGCGTACGCAAAAGGTAGTAATCCAAAAATCGATAAAGCTATAGAGAAAATCGATGCCATGAATAATTTTCTCCGCCAAGGGATTATGGAAACTACTGGTCTTGAAGAAAGTGTTGAAGGGTTAAAGCAAATTATTGGATAGAAGTATATTGAAAATCTTTTACTTTTTAAGTCAAAAAGGCAATGGCATTTAAATTAGAAACTCTTTTGAAAATACGAAAGAATAAAGAGGATTCCATAAAAAAAGAATTTTCGGAAGTTCAAAGTCATTTAATTTCTCAGCAAAAACGCCTGCAATTTATGGATAATGTTGGCAATAAAGCCAAGATCAATTGGAATGGTGCTATGAAGGGTCAAATTGATCCAAATATTTTAGAGGTATATAATCATTTTTTTGACGGTATCGAGAGTCA
>CAWVUN010000248.1:0-3880 GCA_963932495.1 uncultured bacterium | reverse complement strand
GTCAACAATATCTGATTTTATCAGCACAAATTTGTGATTGCTCATAAATACCTTTAAAAAAATGACCTTTAGGAAGATTTTGACTCTTCATATTCCTTTTGGGCCTGTTCAACAATTTTACTCATTAAATGTTCAGGGACATCATCGTAATGAGAGAACGCCATAGTAAAAAACCCTCTACCTCCTGTAAGGGACGTAATATCTGGAGCGTAATTTAATACTGACGACATCGGTGCTTCCACTCGAATAGTCTGCGTTTCATCTTGAGCGTCAATCCCTTGAATCTTACCTCTTTTTGCATTCAAGTCGCCCATAACATCGCCAACACATTCGCTTGGGACAACTACTTCCATATTCATAATTGGTTCTAATAATATAGGACGACACTCCATGATTCCCTTTTTGAATCCCATCGAACCTGCAATTTTAAAAGCCATTTCGGAAGAATCAACATTATGGAAAGAACCGTCATATAGAGTGATCTTTACATCAACCATGGAATAATGCGCTAACACGCCTTCTTCCATAGCATCTTGAATACCTTTTTCTACAGCAGGAATATACTGTTTAGGGATTGCTCCCCCAACTATCTTATCAACAAATTCAAATCCACCGCCTTTAGTCAGCGGTTCAATCTCTAACCAAGTATCCCCAAATTGCCCACGACCTCCAGATTGTTTTTTGTATCTCCCTTGAACTTTTGTTTTCCCCCGAATGGTCTCCTTATAAGGAACTTTGGGATCCTTAACTTCGACTTCAACTCCAAACCGTCTTTTTAACTTATCCAAAACAACGTCTAGATGAACTTGTCCCAAACCGGAAATCAATAACTCATGAGTTTGGTTGTTTCTTTCCACTCGAAGCGTTTTATCTTCATCCGTAAGTCGATGTAACGAGCCACTTATTTTTTCTTCGTCCGCTCGTGCTTTTGGAATAACCGCTCTAGATAAGATAGGAGCCGGAAAGTTTATAGAATCAAATTTCGCTCCAAAGTCCTGAGCAGCTAAAGTATCTCCCGTTTCCGTCTCTTTAAGTTTAGCCACCGTTGCAAAATCGCCTGCAACTAATTCCGAAACCTGAGTTAGAGTTTTCCCTTGAACTGCTAAAAGACTGCCAAATCTCTCCGAGATACCTTTAGTTGAGTTAAAAAAGGAAGAATCCAATTTAACCGACCCTGAAAAAATTCTAAAAATAGTAAGCTTCCCTGCATAAGGATCGGCAATGGTTTTAAAAACCAGCCCGCAAAAGGGCCCGTCAGCTTCAGGTTTGATAGTAACTTCAGAATCATCGGTTATAGATTTTGCTGAGATTACCGGACGCTTATCTGGAGGCGGAACAAAATCAACCAGTGCTTTCATTAACAGATCCACTCCAATATTCAAAGTGGCCGCTCCACAAAGCACAGGGGTTAAATCTCCTCCTTCAATCGCTTTCTTTAAACCAGTAATAAGTTCTTCATCTGTGAGACTCCCCTCTTCCAAATAAACTTCCAAGAGTTCCTCGTCGCATTCCGCAACAGACTCTACCAACTCAGCGCGAGCGGTCTCAACCTCGTCCGCCATCTCTTCAGGAACGGGAGATTCTTTACCAACACCGTTTCCTTCTTTCTCATACAGATAACAAACGTTACCAATTAGGTCGACAATTCCTTTAAAATTTTCTTTGGTTCCTACAGGCATCTGCAAAAGGGCGGGGTTATTCTTTAATTTCTTTTTAATGGAGCTAACAGCATTTTCGAGATCGGCCCTTTCATGATCAATCTTATTCACAAAAATAATAGGGCGAACTTCGCATTCCTCCCCTTGCCGCCAAAACTTTTCTGTAAAGTACTGCAATCCTGCATCTGCAGCGACGACATAAACCGAACCATCGACAACTCTCAATGCCGCAGCCGTATCTCCAATAAAGCCTCCGCCACCAGGAGTATCTATCAAATTTATTTTCTTTTTATCCCATTCCAAAAACGCTAGAGATGCGTTAAGCGAGTGACCTTTGTTCATTTCCTCTGGATCGAAATCAAAAAACGAAGAATTATCTCCAACCTTGCCCAACCGGTCAGAAATCCCAGAAATATAAACCATTGCTTCGGCGACTGAGGTTTTTCCAACACCCCCATGACCAATAAGTCCCACGTTCCTTATGTCGGAACAATCGTATTTCTTCATTTCCCCTCCCCATGCGAACTCATTAATATAGAGTTACAAATTAATGGGACAACAGAATGGGTTTCGGTAGCTAAAAAGCCTAAATAACTGGCAAAAGGTTGGGAAACCCTCCATTAAAAGTAGAACAAACAAAACGAAAATCTAGTGCAAAAAAACAAAAAAATGCACAAAACGTTAAAAAAAACTATGAGGGAATCAATTATACATGGAAATGGCTATAAAACGACAGACTAAAAATTGATTTCCTTTTTTTTCATTTGCTGGTAAACCATTCCATAAAAGGCGGGAAAAAGCTTAAAAACATTGGCTATTTCTTTAGTTTTTAAGCGGATGGCATAAACATCATCCGATTTTGCTAGGACTGTGGAGGTTCTCGGAATATTCTTCATATAGACGATTTCGCCTATAATAGCACCCCCGGACAAACTAGCTAACTCTTTATTTTTCTTATCAAGAATTTTTACGTCCCCCGAAAGCAAAACATACATATCTTGCTCAATAGCTCCATATTTAATTATGGTATTTTTTTTCGTCCAATGCTCCAAAGAACCAAATGCCAAAATTGCTAATAAACTGGGATTCATAATGTCGGAAAAGTAACTTTCTAGCTTGTAATAATCGTCATTGATTAAAGGTAATTTAAACTTTTTGTAATCCTCTTTCTTAATTTCCAAAAGACACAAAGGCCCTTTAGCTTTGACAGTAGCTCTTCTTTTAGGATTCGCAGTAGTGATAGCTAATTCTCCAAAAAAGTTACCTTTTTCGTAAACTGCATATTTCTCTCCGTCAATAATTATCTCGGCAAAACCATCAACAATAACAAAAAACGAATGTCCTTTGTCGTTTTGGGAAAAAACAGTTTCCAAGTCCTTATACTTTTTAATACTCGAACTTGCGCACAATTCTAAGAAATGGTTCTGTTTTAATTTTCGGAATAATACAGCTTCTTTTAAAAAATGTAGGGAATTTTGATTTTCAGATTTTCTTTCTTTAATGAGAACTTCAGTCTGGCCTTCTGAAGCGTACTTTAATTTTTGGTTCGGTGAAGGTTCGTTATGTTGATGAACTAAAATGAGTTTATCAGTTATAGATTTATCTAGCTTTTTCAATGCATCAACATTTGTGTGCAATGTTCCACCACCTATGTCGTGCACAATCATATCAGCATCCCAAATAAACCCTAAAATTGAATCACGCCGTTTTTTAGTAAAAACTCCACGCTCATACCAGATTTGGATTCGTTTTTCGTCGTATTTGGTATCGCCAGAATGAGCAATAGTTTTTTGAAACCCATTTTCTTTATACGTTAGTGTAAAGCGACCTGTTGGAATAGAATGAAACGAGTAATCAAACAAAAAATGAGAGTTCTTGAATCCTGGAAGTTTAACCGCTTTGTTAGGTTCGACCTCATGGAAATCAAAAAAATCCTCTAAAATTTTAATAGGAAAACACGTAATCCCTTCCAGTTTTCTTAAAAAACTTTCAAAGATTATTCTTGTAGAAATTATTTTAACTTTTTCTCCATATAAAATCTTCTCAGTTATCCCCGCGTCATGGTCTGAATGAACATGGGTCAAAAAAGTATATGGAACATCATTTGCCGTAATTCCACACTTCATAGTTTCTAAGTGACTTTCTGAAAGCACATCGACCATAATCCCCTTACCTTCTGACCAAGCAATCATACAGCAAATGATGTTCCATATACTTTTTTG
>CAWVUN010000247.1:0-3882 GCA_963932495.1 uncultured bacterium | reverse complement strand
GACAGCAAGAGACTATAACTTCTAGAGTGCCGGTTGTAGGCCCTCTCATTGTCGCGTTTAAAAAACTTCTCCGTGCTTTACTGAGTCCGATCATCAACATGGTGTTGTTACGGCAAACTTATTTCAACGAAAAGTTGGTGGAACTCTTAACCAAAACATTAAATTCTTTGGTAAACCATGATTACGAAAACCAGGACAATATCCGCTGTCTCAAAAACTACGCTAAAGAGCTTCAACAGGAAAACCTGTTATTAAAAAATCGACTGGATCGACTGTTACAGGAAGCGGGAGAAAAATTTGATTCTCCTAAAATGGCAGGGGTTATTAAAGAAGAAAGAGACAGCCTTTGGGACCATCAATATTTACGCTTTGAAAATCGTTATCGCGGCCTGGAAGAGGATATAAAAGAACGGCAAGGAATCTATTTACCGATTTATAACGACGTCGACGACATATTGGATATAGGATGTGGAAGAGGAGAGTTTCTTTCACTTTTAAAAGAAAACGGAAAAACCGCTTCTGGTATCGACTTGAACGAAGATATGATTCATCTTTGTCAACAAAATGGACTGGAAGCGAAAAAAGCGAATGCGTTCGACCATCTCAAAACTTTAGACGACGAATCGCTCGGCGGTATTTTTGCGGCCCACGTTATCGAGCATGTCGGCAATGAAAATCTAAGAGAATTTGTCCAACTCTGTGTGAACAAATTAAAACCTGGCGGGATATTAATTTACGAAACGCCTAACCCCTACTCTATGGTAGTTTCGTCCACTAATTTTTATTTAGATTTAACTCACATCAATCCCATCCATCCAGAAGCCATTCAATTTGTTTTGGACAGTTGCGGAATCTCCAAAAGCGAGATCAAGTATCTCTCTCCCTTTCCACAAGAAATGCTTTTAAAGGAAGTTCCTTTACCTGATAGTCAAGAATCGCGCAAAGCCGTCGAACAAATCAACCTCAATATCGAACATCTGAATCGAATCTTATACGGCTATCAAGATTACGCAGTCATCGGCAAAAAGCCATAAGCTAATTGTTAGCCTTCAAATAGATAGCCCGCAACGGGCAAATAGACCTCCGTCATTTTGAAAAAGATAATAAAAAATCATCCCAATATATTGGTTTTTTTCATATTAGCTACTATTACAAGTGCTATTTATGGACAAACAATGGGAAATGACTTCATCCATTACGACGACGATATTTATGTATTTGATAATAAACATATTCAAAATGGCTTCTCTTTAGAAAGTGTTCTCTGGACATTCCAGTTCAATAACTCAAATTGGCACCCATTAACTTGGCTATCTCATAGCCTAGACTATCAGCTTTATGAGTTGGCTCCAGCAGGTCATCACCTAACAAACTCTATTTTACATTTGTTCAACGGAATGCTTTTGTTCCTAATATTGCAACAGTCAACACAAGCTTTTTGGAAAAGCCTTCTTGTGGGAGTTTTGTTTATCGTTCATCCGCTCAATGTTGAATCCGTAGCATGGGTGGCGCAAAGAAAAAACACCCTGGGAGCATTTTTTTGGTTTCTAACAATTTGGGCTTACATTCAGTATGTAAAAATTCCACAAATTAAAAAATTCATATTGGTAATACTATTTTTCATTCTTGGAGTTATGTCAAAGGGAATTTTGGTGACTTTACCATTTACTCTTTTGCTTCTAGATTTTTGGCCTCTGAATCGATTTCCAATAGATCTGAATAATAAGGAGAAAGTAAAAAGAGTTTGGGTTCTTGTGCGAGAAAAAGGAATTTTATTTTTTATCACAATAATAGCTTGTATATTGACTTTTAAAGCGCAAAGAAGCGGCGGGGCCATTGCTTCCCACGACATACTCTTTTCAATAAAAAATACATTAAATAGTTATGGGATGTATGTATGGAAAATGTTTTGGCCCAATAAGCTATCTGTTTTCTATCCACTCAATTCTCTATCTCTGTGGCAAGTTGGAATTGCATCAACTTTTCTAGTTAGTTTTACTTATCTTGGCGTTCGCTTATTAAAAAAATTCCCTTATATATTAATTGGCTGGCTTTGGTATCTTGGCACTCTAGTACCTGTTATAGGTCTAGTTCAAATCGGTGCCCAAGCTATGGCAAATAGGTATGTTTATGTACCTTTTGTAGGATTATTTATTATATTTTCATGGGGTATTTCCGATCTCACTAAAATAATAAATATTAAGAAAACCTGGTCAGCCATAGGGATATTTAGCATCTTATTGGCATTATCGATTGATTCATGGTTGGAAGCGAAGCATTGGAAAAATACTACCTCTCTGTTTCAACATGCTGAAAAATCTATTCCCGATAATTACTTTGCTCACCTGAAATTAGGTTTTGAGTATTTAGAAGAAGATAATACCAATTTATCTATCCGACATTTAAATAGAGCACTAAAAATTAATCCTAAAATAGCTGAAGGACATTATGGTCTGGGAAATGCCCTGATCCTAATGAGTAAATTTAATGAAGCTCTTCCTCATATTAATTCAGTTATCAATATCAGGCCTACATTTGGCGAAGCTCACTTGAGCATGGGTAATATTATGGTAGGAATTGGAAAACCTGAAGAAGCCATTAAATATTTCTCCAAAGCCTTACAGCTCAGACCCTACTTAAAAGAAGCTCACAACAACTTAGGTAAAATACTCATTAAACAAAATAAGTTCGAGAAAGGAAAAGAGCACTTTATAAAAGCAATCGAACTAGATCCTAACTTTGGAGAAGCCTACAATAATTTAGGCGTAGCTCATATGATTCTCAAAAACTTATCTGAAGCCACTAATAATTATGAGCAGGCTCTTTTATTAAAACCTAACTTTGGAGAAGCTCGTTTTAACTTAGGAAACGTAAAGGCAGTAGAAGAAAACTATGAAGAAGCCTTGAAATACTACTTTCTTGCTCTAAAGGAACTACCAAATCAAGTTAAAATTTATCATAATATCGGATTATCCTATTTAAAATTAAGAGAAACCGATCAAGCCATAGAATTTTTTAAAAAAGCCATTAAATTAGAGCCCGATTTTGAGCCTAGCAATAAAACTTTAAATAAAATTAGATAAAACTGATCAAAACTATAAAACTAGGATCCTTAAATAAAATGACTACTCCATAATTACTCCTATGAGTCAATTACTCTAAAGACAAGTGGAGATTTTTTGTAATACAATGGAGATAATCACGACTAAGTTAAGCGCACTAATTTAGACTTCGTCCTTTGGTTCCTTTTGCCTTTAATCTGCTAAGGAAAGAAGGTAAATTACCTCTCCATTTCCCAACCAATTAAAAGAAATTTAATGATTCCCAAATTCAAACTGTTTAAAAGCCCGATCTATTGGGCATTTCTATACTTATTTTTATTTTCATCCACTATTGCCAGCTCTAAGGAAAATAGTATACGCATTGCCGGATCGACTACGGTTCTTCCCATCGTTTCACGTGCCGCCGAAAAATATAAATTAAAACATCCAAATATCTCCATCACGCTCAATGCTGGCGGTTCTGGGGTTGGTTTTAGTTCGATGGCGGACGGCCGTGTCGATATAGGGATGATGTCACGTAAAATATCCGAAAAAGAAAAAAAAAAATACGACGACAGAGAATTCAGCATTTACACCCTGGGCCGGGATGGCGTCGCTTGTGTTGTCTCATCGGAAACTTATTCTGCTGGAGTGACTGCACTTTCAAAAGAACAAATTGGCGATATTTATTCTGGGAAAATCAAAAATTGGAAAACTCTTGGCGGTCCAGATAAAAAAATCGTGGTCGTCGATAAAGAACGGCATCGAGGAACACGACATGCTTTCATGGAATATGTTTTCGGAAATCCTACCGCAAGAGCTCGCGGAGCACGTTTAGTAT
>CAWVUN010000246.1:0-3885 GCA_963932495.1 uncultured bacterium | reverse complement strand
TCAATTCGCTGCCTATAAAACGATTACGCGATTTATTGGGCGTCGATGCTGTTATAAAAGGTGAATTATTAAACTCAAATAATATTACCGCTGGTGTCTACGCCGAAACATGGCTGAAGGCAAAAATGGAAATGATCGATTTGAACACTGGAGAAACTCTTTGGAACTTTACTCACGAAGAAATAGACCAATCCAGTTTGGTTACTCCAAACTTAGTAGACATGGTCCGTCAGCAAATAGCTAATTCCAACCCAGAAAAAGCTTACTATAAATTATCTGAACAATTTGCCTCAAAAATTGTACGCAAAATACCAGATCCGAGCAAAATTGCTCAGACTCATATCACTCAGCCGACTATTTCAGAAATTTTCGCAAACATTGAACCCGGAGAAACATTGCGAACCGGAGATATCCTAGAAGTCACTTTGACTGGGTCTCCAGGACTCACTGGTTCTTTCGATATAGGAAATTCAAAATTTGCTCTTCCGTTGAGCGAGATTGAGCAAGGAATTTATAACGGATCGTATTCAATTTCACCCGAAGATAGTTTTCGAAACGCCCTAGTAATTGGAAGGCTAAAAGATAAGTTAGGACTAACTGGTAAAAAAGCCCTCTATGGGATAACGCTTTCAACAGTAAAATATCCAATTCAAAAAGCAAGATTGAGCCCATTTGACAATGCGAATAAATTTAAAAATTGATCCACGTAAACTACTCAATGTATTAAGTTATTTGATCTATTTTTTAGTTTTAGTAGTTTTAAATGGATGTGCCGGCCAATCACCTATCTACGCAAAAATGTCTGGGAACTTGGACAAATTGTCTGAGGACTTATTAATCGCTATATTGCCAGTCCAAACTTCCATTTCTAACCAAAAAGAAGCGGCAGAGCTATTCAGACAAAGTTTGTATGCAGACTTCACAAGCTCTCGTTATAAGTTGATGGAACGATATATAGTAGACAGTTTGCTGGAACAACACGAGATCAGATATCAAGAAGACTTAAAAGACATAAACGCCATTCGTTTAGGAGAAATATTAGGTGCCGACGCTATCCTCACCCCTATCATATCAAAGGTAGAACGATCTTACGCAGTGATTCATTCATCAATTGAGCTAACAGCATCAATCATCTTAAGTGATGCACGAACCGGTGAAATACTATGGACAGCAAATCAAACAGAAACAGATTATGAAGGGATTACCAAAATACCTACAGGAATTTTCGCCGCAGCTATTGCTCCATTTGAACACGTAACAAACAAAGTTAACCTGGAAAAAATAATCCAAAAATTGACTAAGAAATTAACTTCTCTAATTAGAAAACCTGAGTTCTCCCAGCAAGGAGAGATAGTTCAAGCAACTCAAATAGCCTCAAATTCAGCAAAAGAAATTGAGACCATTACAACCAGCCCAGAAGAAACCATTCAACTACAACTTCCTCGCAAAAAAATTAACATCAAAGAGCAACCGGAAAACCCAATTATAGAAGCGGCAAAATCTTTTTTTTACACAATTCAGGTAGGAGCGTATAAATCCAAAATCTACGCACAAGGAATGATCGAAATGTTAGTAAAAAAGGGGTATTTCGCCTACATCACTCCATTTAATCAAGACAAACAGATTATATATAAAGTCAATGTAGAAAGATTTGAAAACAAAGAACAAGCAGGAAAGTTCGCCCAACAATTTTCTATACACGAAAACTTAGATCATTTCATCACACGAGTTGACACTCCAAACCCTTCGTAAAAACCTAGGGCAAACTCCCACTCAAGTTCAGTAAGCTTTAAAGTATAACTTCTACAAAAAGAGTTTTACCCTACTCATATAAATCTCGAATCCCTGGCATTTTTTAAATACTACCTATATTTATATTAGGAATAGTAATTCGAACAAAAACCGCAAATAACTCAAAGAGGAAACATGAGCTATAACATTGGTAAAATCGAGCGGTTGACACGAGTTTTTGTTGGGAGTTTACTTAGCGGATAGGGTATTTTCTTCGCTGTCAAGGTGGGAATAAAAATATTCTTTGGAGGACTCATTCCTTTATTAACTGGGCTTTTGGGAAATTGCCTTCTCTATAGTATTTTTGAAATTAATCCATCCGAAGCGTTTGAAAAACATTGAAAATTTTTCTTCAATCACACTGTTTTCTAAAAACCTTACAACTAGATGACAGTTAAAATAATAAGAACCCTTCAATAGTTTATTGTCTCCATAAGAAAGCCCTAAAAAAAATACATCAGAGCATAAAAAAACAGAATTATCGTAAAATTCTCCAATTTTTCACAAAGAGGGATTTCTATCACTTTCACTTCATAGGCAATTAATAGGAAACCTCAATCTCAAAACACTTTATTATATCGCCATACTTTAATGTCTAACTTTACATTAAAGTAAAACAAATAATAATATTAATTATACCTTCTAAGTCATCCTTTCCTCTAAAAACCATATTAGAAAACCTTATTTAGAAATTCATTTGTCACGTTAAGAAAAATTCCGACTCTGCACAATCTTAATATATATCACCTCCAAGCTTCCTACCCAAACAAAGGTCTCAGTTTGAGATGAACATCGTCTCTGCCTTTCTAATTGTTTAAAACTAATTTATCACCTGACCTCTTGAATGCCATTTTAGTGGTTTTTTTTCACCCTTTTTCAAGTCTTATTTTTTAGTCGCCTTATAAAGCATTTATTTAAAAAAACTTAGGCGTCTTTTGAGCCACTGTCTTTTTTACCTCTCCAAAAGCCACTTTCCCATATTTTCCGGTATTTTCTGAGGTTTTTGGCTACAATTTGGCTAAATTGCAACAAAAGAGAAGATTTATAATAGAGTTAAACCTTTTCAACATAACCGGTTTAAGTAAAGAATGATTTTTGACCGCTTGAATGTTTTTTAAGCGGTCATAAAATCTAGGAATCTTAAAGGCCAGTAACCTACAATAAATAAAAGTTTAAAAAGGTTTTCTCCAATCAAGTGACCGCTAGAATACTTATCCCACCAATAAAAAAAGGAGCTCCGGAAAAAGCAGTAACCCCTTATAAAATAAAGTGGAGCTGGGGGGAATCGAACCCCCGACCTCTTGAATGCCATTCAAGCGCGCTCCCAACTGCGCCACAGCCCCATTCTTAAAAAGCAAATCGATAGTAACTATTTTTTTTTTTCTGCGCAAGTTTAATTACTCCTTTCTTCTTATACGGAATTCTTCCTGCTTGCCTTCTTTCTTTTTCTTTCTATAATATCTAAACACCTTTGTTCCTAACTGGATTACTCTTTCAACATTCCCCGGTTTAGTCCAAAAATACGTTAATTACAAATTTCTTTCCTTCTTGTTAAAGTGTTTACAAAACTAAAAAAACGGCTCCTAAATATTTTCATCGCGGGTCTCTTAGTTACAATGCCCCTCGCTTTCACTTTTTTTATACTCAACTTTCTATTTAAAAAACTTGACAATGCTTTATCGCCTTACTTTACAAAATTTTTAATCACCTTCGGCACTCCAGTAGCAGAAAACTTTCGGCTTCCTGGTGTGGGCGTTTTCATGACAGCGGTTATCATATTTTTGGTAGGACTATTCACCACAAATATTTTTGGCAAAAAATTAGTGCAGCTAGGAGAAAAGATTTTAGCCCGGATCCCAATTGTTCGCAGTATCTATACCGGAACAAAACAAGTCGTCACAACAATACTGGATGCCGACATTGAAACTTTCAATGAAGTTGTATTAATAGAATTTCCTAGAAAAGGGTTATTTGCGCTCGGTTTTGTTACATGCGAGAACAAAGGTGAAATTCAACATAAAATTGATGACGACGTTGTTAACGTATTTGTACCAACCACTCCTAATCCAACATCTGGTTTTTTAGTCTTTTCTC
>CAWVUN010000245.1:0-3897 GCA_963932495.1 uncultured bacterium | reverse complement strand
TATTATATGAGATTCACATATTTAGATATTTTAGAGCAATGTTTCCACGACAAGTTTCGTGGTTATAGTAAACAAGAAGTCGACACTTTTCTCCAGCTCGTCGCCGAAGATTTTAAGGAAATGACAGACGAAATGAAACAATTGCGCTCCGACAACGAACGCAAACAAAGAAAAATCGCTAAGTTGGAAGACAAATTACAGTTAGCTGAAGAATCGGCAAAACACTCCAATGGAAACGGTAACGGCAGTGGGAACGGACACTCCAACGGTCATGATTTTGGCAATGTCTCTGCAGAAACTTTAAAAGAAAAAGCTCAAAAAATTATCGAGAAGGCTAAAGAACAAGCGGGTCATTACAAACTCGACGCCGAAAAAGAATTGAGGCGGTTACAATCCGAGATCCAACATTTAAAAGGCGAAAAAAAAGATTTGCTGGAGAGTTTCAAAGCCAATGCTAGGAACTATCTCCAATCTCTACAAAAAAAATAAAAGCGGCATCGACAATGCCAGCCCAAACAAAAAAATATAAAAGTGGCATCCGCTTTTCGGCAACAATACAGCCAAAATCTTCTAAAAACGCTATTGTCGGTTTTTACGACAATAGTCTAAAAATCAAATTAACAGCTCCCCCATTAGACGGAGCCGCAAACAAAGCCTGCGTAAAGTTTTTGGCCAAGCAACTATGCGTCAGCCCTGCCACAGTATCCATCATTTCCGGGTTGACTGGCAGAAAAAAAACCATCCAGATCAACGATATCTCCGAAGAAACATTTCTGCAAACCATCGAAGAGATCCAGCAAGATACTCTTTCTTAAAAAAAATCTATCTATTTGCTATCCCCTTCCCCTTGTTTTAGAATTGCAACGAAGTTTTGGTACAAGTGACAGGATTATCTTTCCGTAATTCTGGGGGAGCTCTGAAAGAGCGACGAAGAATCTAGGTCAATAAAAACCATTTCCTTACAAACCTTTCTATTTACTCAACTAAAAACTACAACCATCATGTTCAAAACCATAGAATACGTTGACGATATCGTTCGCATGTTAGACCAGACTAAATTACCTCTTGAAAAAACCTATATAGACTATAAAACAATTGAAGGAGTTGGCGGAGCAATCAAAGGCATGGTCATACGCGGAGCTCCAGCCATCGGGGTTGCCGCCGCTATGGGAATGAGTTTGGGCGCAGAATCTATTCAAGCTGATAACTTCGATACCTTTTTCTCGGAATGGGAAGTGATGGGCGATAAGTTAGGACAATCTCGCCCAACAGCTGTTAACTTGGCGTGGGCTATTTCCAGAATGAAAGCAGTCGCCATCGAAAACAAACAACTCTCAATCCCAAACTTAAAAAACAAAATCAAAGCCGAAGCGCAAACAATTTGCGAGCAAGATATTGAATCCAACAAAGCGATGGGAGACTTTGGTCAAACCCTCATTCCCGACAGCTCCACAGTTCTCACCCATTGTAATGCAGGCGCTCTTGCTACCGCCGGTTTTGGCACCGCTTTAGGCGTCATACGCGCAGCAGTCAACCACGGAAAAAACATCAAAGTTTTCGCCAACGAAACCAGACCGTTTTTACAAGGAGCCCGCTTGACCGCTTGGGAGTTGAACGAAGATAACATCCCTGTTGAATTGATTACGGACAATATGTGCGGTTTTTTTATGTCTAAAGACGAGATCGATGCCGTCGTGGTGGGCGCAGACCGGGTTGCCGGTAATGGAGACGTTGCAAATAAAATAGGAACCTATATGGTTGCCGTTTTGGCCGCACGTCACAAAATCCCTTTTTACGTTGCCGCGCCTATTTCCACTTTAGATTTAACTCTAACCAGCGGCAAGCAGATTCCCATTGAAGAGCGAAGCTCCGACGAAGTCGCAAATATCAACGGTAAACGCATATCGCCAGGAGCCGTAATTGCGCGACACCCAGCATTCGACGTCACTCCCAACGATTTGGTAAATGCTATCATCACAGATAAAGGCATCGCTTATCCGCCATACACCGAATCTCTAAAGGAACTTGCCGCGAAATCATGAAAGCCATGATCCTGGCGGCAGGGTTTGGGAAACGACTTCAACCAATAACTCATAAGATTCCCAAACCTCTTTTCCCGGTGATGAACCAACCGATCTTAGAGCAAACTCTAAGATTATTACGTTCGCATGATATTTCAGAAATCATAGCCAATGTGCACCATCTCCCATCGGCAATATCCGATCATTTTGGAACGGCAATCCACTATTCCCACGAAAAGGAAATTTTAGGAACCGCCGGAGGAATAAAACAAGCGCAGGACTTTTTATCGAATGGCCCCTTTTTAGTCGTCAATGGAGATATCTTGACCTCCATCAACCTAACTGAGGCAATGGAGTTCCATAAAAATAGAAAAGCTCTAGTCACGCTCATAGTTCGCCAAGATCCAAACCCCAAAAAATATCCAACAATAGAAATCGACGATGCAGGTAAAATCGTCCGTTTCCCTAAAACCAATCTCCCAAACCCAACCGTGCCCACAAAACGCGTGATGTTCACGGGAGCGCAAATAATCGAACCGTCGGTTTTATACCGAATTCCCCCAGACATCTTTTACGGAACCACCGAAGACGTGTACCCCAAAATCCTGGAAGAAGAATTTCCAATGTATGGTCATCTTCAAGAAAGCTACTGGAACGATATCGGAAACCGTGAAGACTATTTAAAAGCTCACGAGGATATCTTAGACGGACGATACTCTATTGAAAATTCGACATCGGAAATATTGCCTTCCAATCTACAAATCAAACAACCAGTTTTTATCGGGAAAAATTGTAATATCTCGCAGAAAGCAAAAGTCGGTCCCTACGTCGTCCTAGGCGACAACTGTGTAATAGAGGATAGAGTTCAAATTAAAAATTCAGTCTGTTGGAATAACTCACATATCTCAAAGGAAGGGAAAGTTTCCAACTCAGTCTTGGGATTTGGGTTCAAAACCCAACCAGGCCAAACCATCGACAACCAATTGGTTTGCTAATAGTCATTTATAAAAGCTATTGAACCGCAAAGACGCTAAGAGCGCAAAAAAAAGCAAAGATGGATGAGAATGAGCTGTCTCATCAAATTAAAGAATGTCGAAAAGCTTTTCCCCTTCATAGAACTCATTTCCTCACTTACTAAAAACTCACAGATTGTAAGTTGAACTTGTTAATCAATTTTAATATTCCACTACTCAAAAGTAGTCCTGAACATTCTCTTCTTGATCTTTAACTCTTTGCGTCCTCAGCGTCTTTGCGGTAAAAGCAGTTATTCGAAGGGCAGCTTTGCAATTAGTTCTTTTCCCCGCTTTTCAAAACCTACTTCAATGCCTTCGAAACTTTAACCAGAGCCTCCACCAGCTCATCGATACGCTTTTTAATTTCCGCATCAACGTTACCGTCTTCAGAAAACGATTCAGAAGACGCATAAACAAAGCGAGGAATAATGACACATCGAAAATCCAGCATCAAACTATTTGCCATCCCCATCGGCGACATAAAACTTCCTTCGCCGCCAGCGGCGCATAAAAAACCAACCACCTTATCTTGCCAAGCCCTCCCGGTCATTTCGATAAAATTTTTCGCCACCGCATTTAAGTCATAATTATAGATAGGAGACGCGATCAAAATGCCATCGGCGTCATTCACCATCTTTGCCACTTCTCCTACTATAGGAAAAGCATAAGCCGTATTACCATCGCACAAAGGCAATTCACGTTCCGCAAGGTCCAGCCAAACTACATCCTCGTTCAACCCTTCTAACCGAATAAGCGCGTCGTTCGCTAAATTTCGACTGCGACTTTCAGGATTTAGGCTGCAAGAAATAACAAGAAATGACATCTGAAAAAATCCTCAAAAAATTCGAAATAAAGCTGTGTAA
>CAWVUN010000244.1:0-3915 GCA_963932495.1 uncultured bacterium | reverse complement strand
AGGGCAAACTTTTTGAACGGGTAGAGAGGCAATAACTTTTGATAAAAATGGATATAGGTTTGTGTGGCGTTCAAGTATTTATCCGCTAATTCTTTTTCTTCTTCTCTAAGAAATGCGTAATATGTTTTGCCGTCTACGGTTTTCTTGTATTCGTGGAACTGGTCGGCTATTAGATAAATACTTTCCATCGGGTTATCGGTTTCCCATACAGTTATTCGTAATTTATCTTTGACCGTTTCCGATATTTTGTTGCCTTGGCTTACGGTTTTCCAGTTCTGCGGTGTTTTGGTTTTTAATTTAAATTGGAAAAAGGGGGTTTGTTCTGAGTCTGGGTAAAAAGACTGTTGTGAGGATAGGACGATACCTGAACCGCTGACTTGTTCTGTTGAATTGCCTTGGCTATCGTCATTAGTTTTGATCGGTCCCTGATAAGAAAAATTTAAAAAAGCCGGATTGGGCCACGACAATGTTTGTGGTCGATGGATGGTTATACGGTTGATGCTATTTTGAGGCGTTAGAGTAGCTTTGGTTGGAAACTCGGTATTGCCGTCGCTCAAGCTTGGAAATGCATGTAGTTGGAAGCGTTTTCCTAATTGAAAGGTAATGGTTTTTGAATTGGGTTTGATATCTTTTAATTGTATTTTGTCGGTGATGTGGATGAGGTTTAGATCGGGGTTTAATTTCGTCGATAAATCGTGTTTAATTTCAAGCGCGTTGGCTTGTGATATTAGTATGAAGAAGAATAAAGTTAACGTTCCTGCGGTTAACGTTGTTTTTAAACTATGGGCGAATCTATTAATAGGTTTCATGAAAGTTTACCGATTAGATTATATTCATTAGGTTCATCCGGTCCCCCATGGCGATTAAAAGTTCTTCTTTCAATTTTACCAATTCTGGAGAGTTTAGGTCGGGGTGGGTTTGTAGGAGGTCTTGAGCTTCTTTGCGCGCTACTTCTAAAACTTTTATATCTCTAACAATATTGGCTACTTTGAGTTCTGGTAGCCCCGATTGACGGGTGCCTAAAAAGTCTCCGGGTCCTCTGATCTCTAAATCTTTTTCGGCGATATAGAATCCGTCTTGAGATTCTTTCATAGCTTCCAGTCTGGCTTTACCGCTTTCGCTCATGGGATAGTAGGCGACAAGCAAACAATGGGAGGCGTGCTCGCCTCTACCTATTCTTCCTCTTAGTTGATGCAATTGTGAAAGCCCAAACCGTTCGGCATGTTCTATGATCATGAGTGTTGCGTTTGATACGTGGACTCCAACTTCAATAACGGTTGTGGCGACGAGGGCTTGGATTTTAGCGGCTTTAAATTCGGACATGATGTCGCGTCTTTCAGCGGGTTTAATTTTTCCGTGTACCAGTCCTATTTTAATTTGAGGATATTTATTTTGTAAATACTCATAAACCTCTGTAGCGTTTTGAAGGTCCATCTTTTCTGTTTCTTCTATGAGCGGGCACACTATATAAGCTTGCCTACCTTTAGCTATTTCTTGCGATACAAATCCGTAAACGTCGTCGCGTTTGTTTTCCAAATAGACTTTGGTTGTGATGGGTTTGCGACCTGGCGGCAATTCGTCAATGAGAGAAACATCCAGATCTCCATAGATAGTGAGCGCTAGCGACCGAGGAATGGGCGTTGCGGTCATGACTAAAATATGGGGAGAGAGTCCTTTTTTATTCAAGGCTTCTCTTTGCAAGACTCCAAACCGATGTTGTTCGTCGATTACTGCGACTCCCAGTCGATCGAATTGAACGTCTTTTTGAATGAGCGCGTGGGTACCGACGACGATATGTGAAATTCCTTCCCGGACTCTTTCCAAAGCCAGGGCTTTTTCTTTAGCGGGAAGGGAACCGGTGACCAGTTCGAGGTTTATCCCTAATTTTGCGCAATCGTCGGACAAGTTTTGGAAATGTTGCTCGGCCAGAATTTCTGTGGGGGCCATTAAAGCACCCTGATATCCGTTATCTACTGCTGTTAGTATAGCGATTAACGCGACAACGGTTTTACCGCTACCGACGTCGCCTTGAATGAGGCGATTCATTGGAGCGGGATTTTCTAAGTCTTTCATAATATCTTTCAAGACTTTTTTTTGAGCGTTCGTCAATTCGAAAGCTAAACCTTGAAAGAATTTTTTGATCAATGGACCGCGTGTTTTCAACGTAAAGCCCTTTGGGGCGTCTTTTGTTTGGTTGCGTTTGTAGATTAATGCTAACTGGATTAAAAACAGTTCGTCGAAAATAAGTCTCTCTTGCGCTGGCGTTTTGAAACGATTTAATTCCTCCATCGTCCGGATTTCTTCCGGGAAATGAGCTTCGCGGATCGCTTGCGCGAGAGGAGGATAGCCATGCCTTTTTGCTATTTCTGAAGGAAGGAAATCTTCTAATAGGACGGAATAAGTTTCAATGACACTATGTATGATGGATCGCAACGACTTGATATGCAATCCTTCGGTTGTTTGATAAACGGGAATAATGCGGCCCATCTCTACATTGGACTCTTGAGACGCGCCGTCTATTTCTATTATGGGATGAACTAATTCCAATCGCGATCCTGCGCGACGGTTTGGTTGCGCTTTGCCGGAAACGACAACTCTCGCTCCGACTTTAAATTTATCCTTCATATAGGAAGGGTTAAATTGATAATACTTAGCTCTCACGACTCCTGTTTTATCCTGAAGAATTATTTCAAACGCTCTTTTTCTCCTACCCATAAAAATAGATCCCGCGGCTGTGATTTCTGCATTAAAGCTCATGTGTTCTCCCGCGACTAGGGATGATATTGTCCCTGTATTTGATCGGTCCTCGTATCTGAATGGAATATAGAACAGGCAGTCTTTAGCGATATAGAGATTTTTCCGTTGAAGCGCTTCGGCTTTTTTAGGGCCTACTCCTTTAATAAATTGAAGCGGGTCGTCTATAGAGGGTGATGTCATTTTTCGGGTTTCATTTCCCATGAATGGTTTCCTTACAGCGTTAAACGGAGTCCTATTATAAAATTATTGAGGAGAATTAAAAAACTCTTTTCCTTTTTATTTTTTCGCGATTGGCCGATATTTCGAGCATCAAAAAGAAAGTTGACATAGATAGCCGTACTCGGTTATTTCTGTATAAGGGGAAGATTGATTAGCCTCGCTATAACCAAGCTTATTTCACCGATAGATAATTATGTTGAAGCTCGATGACATTACAGACTCAATTTTGCAATATCATCCTAACGCTGATATTGACATTATCCTGAACGCTTATGTGTTTACGGCAAAGGCTCATCGAGGTCAAAGCCGTAAATCTGGCGAAGCATATCTATCCCATCCTTTGGAAGTTGCTTACAACGTTACAAGGTTGAAGATGGACGAGGTTTCTGTAGCTGCCGCTTTATTGCACGACACGATTGAAGACACAATGACAACTGCGCAGGAGATCTTGGATGCTTTCGGTGAAGAAGTTTATCAATTAGTCGACGGTTTGACAAAGATAAGTCAAATAGAGTTTGCGAGCAAAGAGGAAAAGCAGGCCGAAAACTTTAGGAAGATGATCTTGGCGATGTCGAAAGATATCCGCGTGATTTTAATTAAGTTGGCTGACCGGGCGCATAACATAAAAACTTTGGGATCTATGCAAGAAGCTTCGCAGAAAAGAATAGCGAGGGAAACCTTGGAAATTTTTGCTCCCCTTGCTCATCGGTTGGGTATTGGTTGGGTTAAAGCGGAGTTGGAAAATGAAGCTTTTAAATATATAGACCCAAAAAACTTTAAGCTCATTGACGAAAAACTTGAACTCAAACAGGAACAACGGGAAAAACTTGTCGATCGCGTTTGTGAAATTATTTCTAGCGAGTTAGAGAGCGCGGAAGTTCAGGGCAGAATTATGGGGCGGCCTAAAAATATTTTCAGTATCTTTTCTAAGATGGAAGG
>CAWVUN010000243.1:0-3921 GCA_963932495.1 uncultured bacterium | reverse complement strand
CCATACTGAATTTTATATTGCCCATTTTTTTGAGGAAAGCAAAAAAAGGGAAATATTGCGGCCCCAGTAGAAATACTTAAAAGAGCTATCGAGCGAGCAGTTGCAGCAGGCTTACCAAAAAAATCGACAAAGACACCGCCCTTTGCTGTGTTTTGATCCATCATCACAACAACGCATCCATTCTTCTTAACCACTCGAACCATTTTTAAAGGCGATTCAGTTTTATAAAATATGGAATTTCCTGAAATTGATCGAAATGCTTCCGCTTCCTCATCCAAATAAGGGTTATCTAATTTTCTTACAATAGAATGTAATGGAGTAACGTCAAGATAACCGTGGTTAATTCCCATCAATTCCCAATTACCATAGTGTGCCGTTAAAACAAACATTCCTTTTTTTCGATCCAAACATTTTTTAAACTCACTCAGACCTAATGGAGATTCAGGAATTATTTCTTTAATTCTTGATTTTGGGTCCGCCTTAACCCAGATACATTGAAGTAAAGAAACCGTTGAGTTCCTGAAGGAACCTAAAATAATTTTTTCTTTATCTTCTAACGTTTTAGAATCTCCAAATGCAATATCCAAATTGATCCTGGCAACCTTTTTCCGAATGCCTCCTAATAGATATAGAAAATAACCCAAAAGCCTTCCAAAACGAAAAACCATTTTCGCAGTAAGAAATTTAATCAAAAAAACTATCGCTAAAAAAACGACGTATTCAATTTTCCGTCTAAGAGAGATCCACATTTAAAACACAACTTATCGAAAATCTTTATTTTTGGTTAGGAAAATGGGATAGAAATAAGGAAAGAATTTTTATCGCTCAGCAATCGCCTGAGCTATTGCAAAACCCGCATCGTGAGAAATCGAAATATGGATTACCTTAAGACCTAGCGAATCGCACACTTCTTTAGCGCGACCGCTTATATTTAAGCTTGGTCTTCCAGAATCAGTGTCGTTAACTACTTCTATATCCTTCCAACCAATTCCACCGCTTATCCCCATTCCAATAGACTTTAAGGCAGCTTCTTTGACAGCAAATCTGGCTGCAAAATGTATATCGGGATCGGCTTTTTTGCGGCAATATTCAATTTCATAAAATGTAAAGACCTTCTTTTCAAACCTTTCGGAATATTTCGACAAAGACCTCTTGACCCGAGACACTTCAACCATATCTATTCCGACACCATATATCATATTATGCTCAATGAATTTTCAAATAGAAATCTCTAAGTATAGTCGTCAACTAATCCAAAGAAATATTTAAGACCGCTTCAATTTCTGCTCTCTCCAAAGCTCCCTCCCTGATAAGCTTGGGAGGGAAAAAAGTAGAATCGATGATTGTGGAAACTTTACCTCCTGGTGCTTCGCCTCCATCTATCACAAGGTCCAGCTGTTTGCCAATCGTAGCAAATAATTCTTGCCCAGACCTGCAATCCTCTTTACCGCTTATATTTGCACTTGTAGCAGTTATTGGGGATCCTATTTTACGCAATAATTGAAGTACCAGTTCACTCTTTGGGAACCTAACGCCAACGGTATTACCATTCCCTAAAAGGGATTGAGGAAGACTTTCTTTTGCTTCAAATAATAAAGTCAAAGGCCCAGGCCAAAAAAACTCCATTAGAGTTTCTGCTATAGGAGAAACTTCTTTAACTATCGATGATAACTGCTCCTTCTCACCTATTAATAACAAAATAGGCTTATTTTTATCACGAGATTTTATTTTAAAAATCTTTTCAATAGCCGATGAATCTAATGGATCAACGCCCAACCCATAAAAAGTATCCGTAGGAAAACCGATCACGCCGCCAGAAACATAAACATTTTTTACTTCTTTAAGCCACTCATCAGACGCTATGGCGTCATTTATTCGGATATTTTTTGGCATGAGCTTCTCTAAGACTCTTGTCTTTCTTTTCTACTTCCTGCGCCATATCCCTCTTGTATTTTTGCAGTTTTGTAGTAAGTCCTGCATCCGAAACCCCAAGGATTTGAGCGGCCAACAAACCGGCATTTTTCGCTCCCCATTTGCCAATAGACATTGTGGCAACGGGAATCCCTCCAGGCATTTGCGCAATAGACAAAATCGAATCCAATCCGTTTAAAGGAGTAGAAGAAATTGGAACGCCAATTACTGGCAAAGTTGTTTCTGCCGCAATAACTCCCGCTAAATGTGCGGCCCCACCAGCTCCAGCTATAAAAACTTTGATCCCCTTTTTTTTAGCTGAACGAACATATTTTTGCGTTTTTTCCGGAGTTCGATGTGCTGACGATACAAGAACGTCGTATGAAACTCCTAATTTTTCTAATATCTTACAAGCTTCCTCCATAATGGGATAATCAGAATCGCTACCCATTAGAATTGCTACCATTGGTTTTTTCATTTTTATATCCAAGATTAACGCATTAAAAAAAATATAAAATAAGAAAAATATATAACAGGTTTTTTAGGGGATATCAAGAAACGGTTCACATCAAAAACAGATTATTCAGACTCGCATACTAATCTAAAGCCTAAGAATGAAGAGCTATAGTTTTTTGCAAATGATAAACGACTCCAAGGAGCAATTTCATCTAAATGAGTCATAAAACTTCCTCCCTTCACAACCTTGTATTCAACCTTTGATCTCCGCATTAACCCCTGACTCATAGCATTAGAAACCCACTCATAAACGTTACCAAACAAATCATGGACCCCTAAGGTTGAATCTTGTTCTTGAAAATAATCTACAGGAGTCGTACCTCCTATCCCAGCTCCTTCAAAATTTATGTAATTCTTTATTAAGTCGTCTTCATGAAAATTTTCAGGGCTAATCTCACCCAAGTTTGTCGCTATGTATTCCCATTCAGCTTCCGTTGGCAGACGAACTTTTTTACCTAACATTTCCGTCTTCCATTCGCAAAACTTAATTGCGTCAGAGAAGGTCACTTGAGTAACAGGATGATTATATTTATCAAATAGTGCTTCAGGAGAGCCATCGGGACGAAACCAGTTAGCCGTTTGAACTGGGTTCATACTGGGATTTGAATACGACTGGCGAATGATTTTTCCTTTTGAGTCTTTATCTGTCTTCACTCCATTTTGATAAACAATTCCTCTAACGGTTAGTTCAGCCTCGGTCTTATAATTTGTATCAAGCGCAAACCTATAAAATAAAGCATTTGTTACTGGAAATTTAGATATCATCAACGGCTTTTTTATTTCTATTTTTTGGGTTTCCCCAGAGCTTCTGGAACTATTCACCGCTGATAAGCATTCTCCAGGAGGAATTGAAATCCATTCCTCATATTTACCTGAAGCGGCGTCTAAATAATCTACTAGCATTGATTCGTCAACTTCCATTGCATCTGAGTCCAATTTATACTTTACAGCTAATGGCCATTCTAACTTTGCAATATCGCTATCTTTAGCAATACGAGTTTTATATTTAGGAGATCCATCATCCTCTGAAACTATCTCGATAACTCCACTTTCTTTCTCTATATTAAACGTTTCAGATAAATCCTCATACGATTCTCCCAAATCGCTAAGCTTATTTTCAAAGTGGGATAAATGATTCATGAACTCTGCATTCCTGGTTCGATCTTTATTCAATAAATCTTTCTTTGTTCCTTGCATTTCTTCAACAAAAATTTGGTATTGATCTAGCTTTTCCTTTAACTCTTGTTGCATGGATTGAAGTAATTTATCTTTTTCTTCCATCCTTTCTTCACGAGCTCTTTCAGAATCATCAACATTTTTACGAAAACTTTTCCCTGTTTCCGACAAAAATACGTTCATATCTTGAGCTTCTTTCAATGTAGTTTCGAGTTTTTTCTGGAACTTTTTATATTCATTATTTTGGAATTCTAACCTTTGTTGATAGGTTGTATGATTTCTTAAGAAAGATTTAGCCAACTCTTCATGTTGATCTTG
>CAWVUN010000242.1:0-3942 GCA_963932495.1 uncultured bacterium | reverse complement strand
GATCTATAGGTGCGACGTTTGAGAAAATTAGCCAGTAAGCGGATAATAGGGAATTAGATTCTTTCATTGTGACATGAATTCCGTCGTTGATTTCAACAAGCGGTAATTGTTGTGGAAGATGCTTTTTCCCTGCAGAGATGAATGCGATTTCTGAATGATTTATTTTTACCGACCCTGAGGCGTTTTTACCCACCCACACTAATATGGCAAGACTTGGTTTTTAGATTTTGATTAAACTGGGGAAAACTGTATACCCATAGAGACCTTCTTCCTTTTAGTATTGGATTCATAGTCTAGAGGAAAAGCTTCTTTTGCATGGTTCTGGGTGATTGGGTATATGGAACGATTGCCGTTTAGGAGGAAATTTGGCTTTGTCGGTTCAAAGCCTCTCAGTGGGTAAATCTTAAGGTTGGACCTTGAGAAAGAATAATCTCCCCATTTAAAGTTTGGCTCGGCTATTAATTTCAACCCGTTTAATTTATTGCTTTTAACAATTTTTATTAAGCGTTTTTTGTAAACTTGTCTTGCGTATAGGTAATTTCTGGGATCCTGAATTATGATGAGATTGTTTTTATCTGTATTATCCTGGATTGACTTTTTGTAATTAGGGCCGTTTGGTGAGATTTGGTTAGGGTAAAAATTAAAATATAGATGGTTTAATGACAGGAGAGACCAAACAATAAAAAAATGGGTCTGAGATAAACTGAGGGAGGTTTTGCCATCTTTTTCGAAACCCATTTCCCTGCCTGATATATGCCTGCTGCAAGAAAAATTACAGCCCAAGGTAGATTGAATAAATAATTTCTAGCGTAACCTCCTACCCCTGTTATCAAAGTGATTAAAGCGGGAATACCCAAAAGAAAAAAAGGCAAAAGTCGATATTCTTTTCTAGCTATTGGAGTTAAAAAAACTCCAATCACTAAAAAAAGTATAGAAAAAATTAAGATGTCTGGAAAGGAATTTTTAAAAAAACCTGAAATAGTTTGAACTGCTAATAAATTATTTGAAATTTGAGTTATTTTTGGAAGGTGCTAGTTTTTTGCTTCGGTTAATAGGTTATCTAAAATTGGCCAATAAGCGGCTAAGCTGAAGAGACCAACTGCAAGGAACACTAAAAAAAATAAAGGTGGGAGTTAAGGGAGAGGATGCACTGTCATCGGATTTATTGTGCTTTGAACAGGGTGAAGACGTATAAATAGCCCATGTTGCAAGAGCTAGAATGAAATATGCGTTTGTAGGAATTGCATAAACTCCTAGAAAACCACTTGAGATTATACCTAGAGCCCATTTTCGTTTTTTTGTTTTGAATAACTTTAGGAGCGAGCTTTTGTAAAAGCTGGGGAAAACATGATCCAACTGTATCCTCTAGCAATTTGAGAAAAATAGATATGAGTTGGATTTACAGACAAAGCAAATAGGCTAATCCCTCCGATAATTCGAGAACGGAAAATCTGTATAGATATGAGATAGACAAGCCATAACGTTGCTATGCTGAGAATAAAAACAGGGGCGCAAATCCCTAATGCATTTTCTTCCCCAAAAAGTAATGTGGAAACCCGGATTGCGAGAGAATTGAATATATGATGGCCACCAAATACTAGGAGGTAGTAATTTGCTTGAAAGAAGTGTGACCGTAGTCTAAAATATTTTGATTTTCGTCGCCTCGCCCCAATCCAGAATCTAAACCCGAAAGACGAAGGACAACTCCTATAAAAAATGAAAACCTATAAATAATGGAAGAAGATGAAGTTTTTTCATGCAAATGCTAAGAAAGGTAGAGTGGTTGGGATTTAAACCTTCACTCAAGAGGAGATTACAAGTAATAGGAATTTCTAATCTTGGGAGAAACTCAAAAGCTAAATAACGGGAAGATTCAAACTTTGGAAAGACATTATACTTTGTTTACCCCCCATACTTTTTTAAACTTATATAGAAATTCGTCATTCATTTCCGTTGATCCAAGAATATTTGTTTTTTGATGTGTATGAAAGCCGTGGAAGTCTCTACTTCCAGTTACGATGAGATCGAACTGGTTGGATAGTTCAATGAAGTAGTCGGCGGTTCCAGATCTTTCATGGTATGGATAAATACATTCAAGCCCGAGCAGTCCGAAACCCACTAATTCTTTTAACATTTCGGGAACGTCTTCTTTGCTTTTGCCTTTTGCCGAGTTTAATAGCGAATAGCTTCTTTCTCCGGGATGGGCTATGACAGGAACCCCGTTACATTTTCGAATCAAACTAATAGCAGTTTCAATATCTAAGTTTTTCTTTTCGACGTTGTACTTGACTAAATATTTGTCAAATGCTTGACCGGTGTTAGAAACAATTTTTAATCGAGTCATTTCTTTAGCAAGATGAGGACGACCCAGAACTCCTTCTGCGGCCTTTGCTACATTTTCATATTTGATTGAGTCTTTAAACTTATCAGGAATGACCTTATTAATCCTTTCGATCAATTCTTTCATTCGCTTTTCTCGCAATGCTTTCATTTCGTTGACACGGCTCATTAATTCCTCACATATAGATTCGATGGATTTAAAGTATGCGAGCAAATGAAGATTGAAATCTCTATAATTAACTGTTATTTCGATTCCAGGGAAGGCAAATATATTTACTTTCTCCGCTGCAGCAACAAGACTTGCTATTCCTTCAAATGTATCGTGATCTGTGAGGGAAAGTATTGAGACTTTATTTTTTACAGCAATATCAACTAAGCCCTCTGGAGTGAATTCTCCATCGGAAAATGTTGAATGCATATGAATTTCAGATTTTACACGATTCATTATTGAGACCTACTAAAGTATAGTTTTTCTAAGTGCTGGGTAATTGGTTTTTGAATAGAACTTCCCAATAATCCACTTAAGAGGTTAAAATATAATAACTTGAATTTAAAATTTTTCCTAATCTCTCTATGTAAAAAAATGGGAGATTTTTATTCTGGGATGATTTTTTTTACAAAATTTTGTTTAAAAACCATAGCTTATAAAACTAAAACAATTTTGAGTTTATGAAAATAACTTTATTCAGTCTCATGACAGTTACATTTTTGGCGTGCGTTTCTTCGATTACCGCGAGCGATCTTTCACCTAGAACTATAGAAGTGTTATACACAGGAAATACTTTAGGAGAATTAAAACCCTGTGGCTGTGCGCTCGAGGAAGACCAAGGTGGAATTGAACGTAGAGCTTATCTGATCAAAGAAATTCAGAGTAAGGAAAAAAATCTGATTATTTTGGACTCTGGAGATAGTTTTAAGCAGCCTAGCCGTCAAGGAAAAATTAAAGCAAAATTTTTGATGCAAAGTATGGGAAGAATGGGCTATGACGCAGTTGCGATTGGAGACAAAGATTTAGTATATGGCAACGCTTTTTTAGGCCAGTGGAAGACAATTCCCTTTGTTGCTTCAAATTTAATACTTTCGGGAGTGGATTTTATTCCTAAATATAGGATAACGATATTGCCAAATGGAGCTAAGGTCGCAATTTTTGCTCTAGCTGATCCTGATTTATTTTACTTGGATGGAGACAAATCTATTTTGGTAGAGTCTCCGAAAGAGATGTTAGGTATGATCCTTCCTTCTTTTTTGGAAAAAGAAAAACCTGATTTAACTATTCTTTTGACTCATATGAATACAGAAAAGGCTCTCTCATTTCTGGGAACTCGAGGAGTGGATGTTATTGTCAACGGCAACATTGAAACGGAGAATGATGTTATTGACATAAATCCATTAGAAAAAAATGGGGCTATTTTTGTTCAATCTGGGCCAAGAGGCCAAAAAGTGGGCGATCTAAAAATAACTTTGAAAAGAAGTGGAGAACTCGTATTTGCTCATCGGATGATTAAGCTGGATTCGCATGTCAATTTTGATTCTGAAATGGTAAAATTATATAAAAAATATAATGAAGAAATTGAGGATTTATTTTTCGCTTCTTTGGCTGCT
>CAWVUN010000241.1:0-3944 GCA_963932495.1 uncultured bacterium | reverse complement strand
AATTTTCATTTCTCTGTTTTGACTCCCCTCCTTGCTGAATGCTAAGCTAGCCACCTGAGAAAAAATCCAAAAAAATACGTTAGTATTGCTTTAGAAGTGTCTTTTGAGTTATTTTCCGCTTTTATTTCGGAAAAAATATCTATTTTTCCATTAGAATAGTTTTTTCATTTATTAGTTTAAAGATTTAATAGAATGGGTATTCATGAGTTTAAGAGTTTATAACACCTTGTCAGGGCAAAAAGAGGACTTCGTTCCTGTTCAAGAAGGTAAAGTTGGAATGTATGTTTGCGGCGTGACGGTTTACGATTATTGTCATGTCGGACATGGTCGGTCGGCAGTCGCTTTTGATGTTATTTTTCGCTATCTAAATTACAAGGGATTTGATGTTACCTATGTCCGAAATTTCACGGATATCGACGACAAAATTATCAACCGCGCTAACGAGCGAAAAGTACCATGGACTGAAATTACAGAAACCTATATCCAAGCGTTTTACGAAGATTTAGGCAAGCTCAATATCTTGCTCCCTACAGAAGAACCCAAGGCAACAAAAAATATTCAACAAATGCTGGATTTAATTTCCGGTCTGATTGAAAAAGATATGGCTTATGAATTGGATGGCGATGTCTATTATTCTATCGAATCTTTCAAAGACTATGGCCAACTTTCAAGAAAAAAAATCGAAGACTTAGAAGCGGGAGCCCGAGTAGAAATTGACGAGCGAAAACGAAATCCGATGGACTTTGCGCTTTGGAAAAAAAGTAAACCTGGAGAACCATTTTGGGAGAGTCCTTGGGGCGAAGGACGTCCTGGTTGGCATATTGAGTGCTCGGCGATGCATCGCCGTTATTTAGGAGAAACGTTCGACATTCACGGTGGCGGGAAAGACTTGGTTTTTCCTCATCACGAAAATGAAATTGCGCAATCACATGGTGCTACTGGTTGCGCTCCCGTTAAATATTGGATGCACAATGGGTTTGTGAACGTTAACCAAGAGAAAATGTCAAAATCTCTGGGTAACTTTTTTACCTTAAGAGATATTTATGTGCAATGCGACCCAGAAGTCTTACGGTTTTTCTTACTTTCAGCTCACTATCGAAGCCCAATTGATTTTACTGACCAGATATTAGAGGAAACGGGAAAAACAGTTCATAGGTTCTACGATTTCTTGGAAGCCGCCGAAGCCTGGGAATCTGAATCCTCCACAAGTGCTCCAGATAACTGGAAAGAAGCCCCGTTTTTGAAAAAATTTGAAGAGGCGATGGACGACGATTTTAATTCGGCTTTAGCTATTGGGCATATGAACGATGAATTGCGTTGGTTGAACAAAACTTTAACTAGCCTTTCGATAAACCCTAAAGAAGCTACACAGAGTGAATTTGCTGGGAGATGGAAGGCATTTAGATTGGCTATGAAAACTTTGGGATTGTTTTCCACTTCACCTGCCTATTTTAAAGAGCGATCGCAAAAAAAGAAAATGACGGATTTAAATTTAGATACGGAAAAAATCGAATCTCTCATTGCCGAGCGTAATACGGCTCGTGCTGCAAAAAATTGGAGGAAGGCAGATGCTTCCAGGGACGCCCTTACTGCAATGGGAGTAACGATTGAAGACACTCCCGATGGAACTGAGTGGAAAGTTAAATGACCAAAGTTGAAGAAGGGCTTTTTACAGATTATTACCTTAAGGTAGCTGGGTCATCTTCTGAACTGGGAGTGCGCGAAGAAGAAAATACGATCCGAATTCCAGAAAAAGTGTTTCGGTGTGTTTGGAGTGATTAATTATTTAAATCGGTTCCACTTTTTACGTTAAATGGAGAGAAAGTAGAAGCTGAATCTCCCGCTTTTTGGAAATTTTGAAGTTTTGGTCCCGACTTTTCTTCCGCTCGAATTAAGATCGATGGTAAGCCAATTTCAGGCGACGTAGAGTTACATGTTTATTCGGTGGATTGGGATCGGCATCAACATGGGGAAAATCTTAACTACGATAATGTGGTTTTACATGTTTTCATGTGGAAAAGTAAAGAGACGGTTAGGAAACCGGGCATTGGAGAAACTAAACCGATTTATGAATTAGAGCTAAAAAAATATTTAGAAAAAGGAATTCTCGAATTAACCGAAAGTTTGGATTTTGATAGCTATCCTATTTTTAACGAATTTAATTTGGGATTGTGCCATGAGCCGATCAATGAGCTTTCGGAAGAAAAATTATCTCATTTACTAAATTTCCCTTGCGAAACTCGAATTTTATCCAAAATGGATCGGTTTCATGAACGGGTTATTATTTACGGTTATGAGCAAACATTTTACGAAGGAGTCGCCGAAGCGTTATGTTATCCCAATAAGTAAGAAACTTTTTCAAACCTTTCCATCTATTTTATCTTTAGCCAAGTTAAAAAGGTTGTTGCCAGAAGAAGCCGATCAAACTGAAAAAGTCATTCACGGGCAGGCTATTCTTTGTGAAATTTCAGGTCTATTTCCTTTTAGCTCGATTAAATAAAGAAGAACTTCCTTCTAAAGATCAGAAATATTTTGAAAAGTGGGCTGATTCGTGGCGAAATTATAAGCAGAAAATAGAGGTTTCTCCTTTATCTCCAAATATTTGGAAGTTTGAAGGCAATCGACCTGCAAACTAGCCGTAAAGATGTTTAGCGGGACTAGCTAATTTAATTGTCTACCATTTTGATCAGGGTATGTTTGAGGGTTTTTTAGCCTTATTTAAATCTGCGATTTCCAAGGGAGAAAAAAAAGGTTATAATGTTCGACTTTTCAAACCTCTTTTTGAATATTTCTGCGTTGATACTCGGGAATATTGGGATTTACATTATACCCAATGGGGTAAAGAGCTTACATCTGTTCAAAAACCGGTTGGAATTGGTCGGTATCGTGAAATTGCGGTTAATATAGCGATTCCATTAGGTTTAATATACGCAGGGCTAGTGAGTCCGACGTTTTAGAGTATGTGTTAAAGATTCTTTACGAGTCTGGAAATAAACCAGTAGATAATAAGTCTATTCGATTTATGCAAAGGTGTGTTTTCGGAGAGGATAAACGTTTGTTGGATTTATTAAAAACCGATAAACAGACGTAAGGTCTGATGCAGGTATTTCAGGACTATTGTGCGCAAAATAAAAATAACTGTTCTCAATGTCGTTTCCCAGACGTGGTGAAACGTCATTTTTCTTAAATTTTTCAAAATTAATATAATGGCAGATCATTTAGACGCATTAGAAGACCAAAGTATTTTTATACTTCGGGAAGCTTATAAGAAATTTAAAAACCTCGCTATGCTTTGGTCCATAGGTAAAGATTCCACAGTGATGTTGTGGTTAGCGCGTAAAGCTTTTTTTGGAAATGTGCCGCTTCCATTAGTTCATATTGACACCAGCTATAAAATCCCTCAGATGATTGAATATAGAGATAAAAAAGCTAAAGAGTGGGGATTGACTTTGGTAGTGGGTCAAAATAAAAAAGCTTTGGATGAAGGCATGAATCATGAGATGGGCCGCATGGTATGTTGCGAAGCATTAAAAACAAATGGACTAACGGCCGTCATGGAAGATAAAAACTATACCGGGTTAATTTTGGGTATTCGTCGTGATGAAGAAGGTACTCGGGCCAAAGAACGGTACTTTTCTCCAAGAGATAAAAACTTCGAATGGAACTTTAAAGATCAACCGCCTGAGTTGTGGGATCAATTCAAAACGACTTTTGCTGAAGGAACTCATATCCGAATTCATCCACTTTTGCATTGGACTGAGTTGAACGTTTGGGAGTATATCGAACGAGAAAAAATTCCCATTATTGATCTATATTTTGACAAAGGTGAAGGTAAACGATATCGATCCTTGGGGTGCGCGCCTTGTACTGGGTCTATCGAATCCACTGCCACAACGGTTCCTGAAATCATTGAAGAATTGAGAAACGTTACAACTTCAGAACGA
>CAWVUN010000240.1:0-3957 GCA_963932495.1 uncultured bacterium | reverse complement strand
TCGTAGGTGCTTACACCCTTGTCATTTTTGAAGAAAAGCTTCATTTAAAAAAATCAAAACCCGTTGTCCTTATTGGATGCTTTATGTGGTGTCTTATAGGCATTTATGAAATGGGCCACGAAAGTCATGCGCACGACTTTCTAAAGCATTTAATTGCGGAAATTGGAGAATTGTTTTTCTTTCTTCTAGTTGCCATGACATATATCAACACGTTAGAAGAGCGTAATGTATTTCTTTGCCTAAGGTCCTGGTTGCTGAATAAAGGAATGGGGTTTCGGCAACTCTATTGGGCCACAGGAGGAATCACCTTTCTATTGTCTCCTTTAGCAGATAATCTAACCAGTGCTTTGCTGATGTCGACTGTAGCCTTAGCCGTAAGTTCCGGAAACGGAAAATTTATCGTACCGGCATTTGTTAATATTATCGTTGCGGCCAATGCCGGCGGAGCTTGGAGCCCCTTTGGCGATATCACTACCTTAATGGTATGGACGGCCGGAAAAGTAGAGACAATGCAGTTTTCTTATTTAGTAATTCCTTCGATTCTTAATTGGATAATTCCTGCCACAATTATGTATTTCTTCATTCCAAATGAGCAGCCTCTCTTCAATAAAGAAGACGTTAAAATGAAGCCGGGGGCCCGTACTATTATTGTTCTTGGAATCTGTACCGTTGCGACAGCCGTTTCCTTCCATCATTTTTTACATTTGCCTCCATTTTTAGGCATGATGTTTGGTTTAGGATTTTTAATGGTAAAGGGATATTATTTAGATAGATGGGGCGAAAAGGCTCATTTAACAAAGATTCACATGGCTGAAGAAAGAAAAAAAGCTCCACGTTTTGATCTATTCAAACAAATCGAAAGAGTTGAATTTGACACGCTTTTATTTTTCTTTGGTATTTTAACCGCAGTTGGCGCCTTGCAATATATGGGGTATTTAGCACTTGTGAGCCAAGGTCTTTACGGAAACTTAGGACCAACGTACTCTAACATTTTGGTAGGTGTCCTATCCGCTATAGTCGACAACATTCCTATCATGTTTGCCGTCCTAAAAATGGATCCCGCAATGGCGTTAGATCAGTGGCTATTAATCACTCTGACTTGTGGTGTCGGCGGTAGTTTATTATCGATAGGTTCTGCTGCTGGAGTAGCAGTCATGGGAGTGGAAAGCAAAAATTACACTTTCATGAGTCATTTGAAATGGGCACCCGTTATCGCTTTAGGTTATGTCGCCAGTATCTTTGCATGGTGGTTTGTCACTGGAGAGCTTAGATAGCTTTTAAACGTCGTCAAGTATTATTGAACGGCTATCTCTATTTTGAGATAGCCGTATTTAATTAGCGCGAGCCAGTGAAAAAACATAAACGCAGTTGGCCTTAGCTTGTTTAAGTATTCTTGCTCCTTCATTTAATGTCCCTCTTGTAGTAAACACGTCATCTACTAATAGGCTATCGCGTCCTCGAATTTTATCGGCGTTTAAAGCGCAAAATACTCCTCGAATATTTTTAAGTCGTTCCGTTTTCTTAAGAGACGCTTGAGGCTGCGTTTCAATAATTCTCTCTAAAATTTCCGGTAAAAAATCAAGGCCAAGAATTTCCGAAACTTTTTCACCAATTAGATAAGCTTGATCAAATTCTCTTTGCTCTAATTTTGTAAAATGGAGAGGAATTCTAGTCACATAAAAACTACTCAATCTTCGATTTGAAAAATAAATTTCTAACAACGGTTCGATTTCTTTCATTACTCAGGAACGCGCGCCATACTTGAACTCGTGGACTAGTTTTCTTAAGACTCCTTGATGAAGTCCCAAAGATCTTGCTTTATCAAAACTCGGTAACTTAGATCGGCAAGAACCGCAAAGAAACTTTCCTTCACAGCTCTCATATGCGAGATTCGCCGGAATCCCACATAAGTTACAATATGATGACGAAATAAAGTCGATCGCCCCCTGGCAAGGCCCTCCTCCAACTCGTTTTGATTCACAATAAACGCAAGGTTGAGGAAAAAAGAAATCCAATGTCTTTGAATAGAAGTTTTCTTTAAAAAAATTCAGTTGATGAGCCCATGTTGTGTTCAAGATCGATCGAATCGTGTTTTTCCCATAATTCATGGGCTTTCCTCGATTGCCAGTCATGCAGTTTTATGGTAAATTTCTCATTTTCAACTAATATAACCCATATTGCTTTTAAGTCGAATTATCCCAACAGCTAAAGTTAAGGAAAACATTTTGTCCAAAACTAAAAAAACAAACGACGAAGTCGTAAAACTAACCGCAAAGCATGTCGCCCAAACCTATGGTCGCTTTCCTATTGTTTTAATAAAAGGGAAAGGAACTCAAGTTTGGGATCGATCTGGAAAGCGGTATATCGATTTTGTCGCAGGTTTAGCTGTGGACAATCTAGGCCATTGCCATCCCCAAATCGTGAAGGCAATTAAAGAGCAAGCAGGTAAACTCCTACATGTGTCAAATCTTTACCATATCGAACCTCAATCTTTGCTCGCCGAAGAACTTAGCAAACATTCTTTTGCAGACAAATTCTTTTTTTGTAACAGCGGAACCGAAGCAAACGAAGCGGCAATTAAATTAGCGCGACGCGTATCATTCGACAAAGAATATAAAAACCGAGGAGAAATTATTGCCATGAACAACTCCTTTCATGGCCGTACTTTGGGCAGCATGGCTGCCACGGGACAAGCCAAAATTCATCACGGTTTTTCTCCTATTCCATCTGGGTTTAAACACGTACCCTTCAACGATGCGGAGGCAGCTAGAAAAGCGGTAACGTCAAAAACCTGCGCGATTTTAGTCGAGCCCATTCAAGGCGAAGGCGGAGTTAATATTCCAGACAAGCAATATTTGAGAAAGTTAAAAAACATTTGCGTTGAGAATGAATTGCTTTTAATTTTCGACGAAGTTCAAACAGGATTTGGAAGAACTGGAGACCTTTTTGCCTATCAAACGTTTGGGGTAAAACCCGACGTTTTTATTTTAGCAAAAGCGCTGGGTGGTGGCATTCCCATAGGAGCAATTGGAGCAACAAATAAAATCATGAAGTCTTTCGTTCCAGGCACCCATGCCGCTACCTTCGGAGGTAATCCTTTGTCCTGCGCGGCAGCGTTAGCTTCCTTAAAAGTTTTAACTTCAAAAGGATTTCTTGAAAACGCAAAGGAAACCGCCGCTTATTTTAAATCATGTTTAGACGAGTTGGGTAATCAACATGAAGTAATCTCCAATGTACGTTCGCTTGGCATGATGTTGGCTGTCACTCTCAATAAACCAGCAGCGCCTGTCATTATGGATTGTATGGATAAAGGTTATTTGATCAATTGCGTTCAAATATATACTTTAAGGTTCATTCCACCTTTAATCGTTACTAAAAAAGAAATCGACGGATTAATAAAAATTCTTTCCCAAAGTTTGAAAAAGCTCTAGTAAAAACTCATCTCCAAAAGAAGACAGAACCATGAAAAAAGATTTAATAACTTTAAACGATATTAGCCAAACAGAAGTTCTTGAGCTTTTTGAAATAGCCACTCACCTAAAGGAAAAACGCGCTCAAGGAATACCGCATAAATCTTTGGAGGGGAAATCGCTGGGAATGATTTTCTCTAAAGAATCAACGCGGACACGAATATCTTTTGAGGTTGGGATGTATGAACTTGGCGGCCAAGCAATTTTTTTAAGTTCAGATCAACTTCAAATCAAACGCGATGAAACGGCAGCCGATTCGGCCAAAGTACTATCCCGATACCTACATGGAGTTTTGATTAGAACGCACGAACACGAGTTTTTGGAAGAGTTTGCAAAGTATGCAACTATTCCAGTAATAAATGGGTTAACTGACCTTAACCATCCTGTGCAAATCTTGACCGACATTTTTACAATTAAAGAAAAACTCCATCGAATTGATGGAGTTAAGGTTGCGTATATTGGAGATGGAAACAACGTCGCTTATTCT
>CAWVUN010000239.1:0-3961 GCA_963932495.1 uncultured bacterium | reverse complement strand
TAGATTCGGCGATATATTTAGCACCTTCTTCTCCAATATCGTTAAACTTAAGAATCAGTTGGTCTAGTTTAGGATAAGCTTGCGACCCCGCCAGAGCTTTTGCTCCTAGAGCGGTTATTTTATTAGATTTTAAATTTAAAACTCTCAAATTCGCTAAATGAGGAGAATCTGCAATTGCTTGAACTCCTTCGTTACTAATTTCATTATCTCCCAAAATTAAATTCCTCACTTTGGTAAGAATTTCCATCTTAGATAATTTTATGGCGCCTTCGTCTCCTAATTTTTCTTTTTCAAGATCAAGCGTGTCTTCACTCGTATCTTCATCAGCCAATCGCTTTGTGACTAATTCTTCTAAATCCATTAATTGAACCCCTGCAAGCAAAAAAGTATTTTTAACGATATAAGTTTATTGGGTTTTGATCTGTTGATCAAGAAAAGGAAATAATTTTTAAGTTTTTTATGGAGAAATTATCCTAATTTTTGATCCATTGATTTTAAATGAACAATCTGAGTAAATGCTAGGAAATATCAATATATTCTAGTTTCCAATTGTGTTAAGTTTTTATATTTTAACATGTTATCTACTTGAAACTTGGTTAAGTGTAAATAATATAATGCGCTAAAGAGAAGCAAGACTGTTTAGAGAAATTTTGAGACCTTAATGCCGTTTATTTAGCTATTATTGCAATAACCAGAAATTGATAAATGGAGAACTTTGATGGGGAAAGAAAAGTTAGATCGGATTCTGTCTGGTATTCAACCTAGTGGGGATTTACACCTAGGAAATTATTTTGGAGCGATCGAACAATTTAAAAAGAGACAAGATGGAGGAGACGAGCTTTATATTTTTGTCGCTGATTGGCATTCGTTGACAACCGTTACAAATCCTAACGACCTCAGAAAAAATATTCGCCAGATTGTTTCCGCTTACATGGCTTTTGGTTTGGACGCAGGTAAAACTACTCTTTATAGACAATCTGATGTCCCAGCGATTCAAGAGATTGCTTGGATTCTTTGTTGCCATTCCTCAATGGGACGTCTTCAGAATGCACATTCTTATAAAGATAAAACCGCTAAAGGCATTAATTCAAGTGTTGGATTATTTACTTACCCGATTTTAATGGCGGCTGATATTCTTTCCGTACAAGCGGATGTTGTTCCAGTTGGCAAAGATCAAAAGCAACATGTGGAAATTGCTCAGGAGATTGCAAAAAAAATTAATCATGTTTTTGGGCAAACTTTTACTGTACCTAAAGTCGTAATTCCTGAGGATGTGTCTCTTATTCCAGGTACAGATGGGCAAAAAATGAGTAAAAGTTATGGTAATACAATAGATTTGTTTGCAACTGATAAAATACTAAAAAAACAAGTTAATGCTATCGTCACAGACCCTATTAAACAAGGCGAAACCATAAATCATGAGAAATGTAATATTTTCCAAATTTTTAAGTTGATGGCTCAAAAAGGGGAAATAGATGATCTTAAGAAAAAATATGAAAGTGGTTCGATCGGTTTTGGCGGTTCTAAAGCTATTCTGTTAGATAAGATTCATGAGAAATTTGATCCTGCGCGAAAAGATTTTTTTAGACTAATGGAAGCTCCTGAAGAAATAGATAAAGTTTTCACTACTGGAAAAGAAAAAGCAGAAAAAACGATAAATGAGACACTTATTAAAATTAGAAAAAAAGTGGGACTGGCATGAGCGATTTTGACGCCACTTCAGGCCCTGAGAAGCTTGCTCAAATGCGGAAAAAGGTTGATAGTATTACTGATAGTATTGTGAGTAATTTTTTTGAACGTCAAAAGTTGATGAAAGAGATAGCTAACGTAAAGAATCAAAAAGGAGATGAACAACCTATTTTCCAACATCAAAGGGAAGTTGACCTTATAAACAAATACGTCAGAAATGCTAAAAAAGAAGGTATTAATCCAGAGATGGTGGAGTTGTTGGTTTGGGAATTGATGTCGTTTGGAAAGTCGGAACAAGCGGAGATATTAAATAGAGACGTCTATTTGGACACGTCGGCAGTGCCTTCAGACGTTCTTAAGCAGCATCTGGAAGACTTGACAGATAAAGTAGCGAAAAAAGACTACCGAAATTATGGGAAAAATTGGGACGCTACTCAGCATATTATTTTAAGAGAAAAAGAGAGCGTTAAGCAAATCATAGAAGAAATGGAAGCTAATGATGAGTCGCTGGATTTGGCAATTGACTTGGGATGCGCTGATGGTGTAGCTACGGAAAACATTGTAGGAAAATTTAAAAAAATAATTGGTTACGACATCTCCCAATTGCTTTTAGACTCTGCAAAAGAAAGGTACCCAACTGCTGATTTTATAAAGCACGATTTAGAAAAGGGGATACCTGTTGCGGATAATAGCGCCGATTTTATTTTGTCAAATTTAGGTTCTGCCTCCGAGGTTTCTTCGGAAATTTTTAAAGAAATTTCAAGAGTGTTAAAACCGAATGGGAAGGCATTCTTGAGTTTTTATAATAAAGACGCGATTATTACTAAATGGTGGAGGCATTGGACAAATGCCTTTTGCATTATGATTAATCCACATAACGATACGGTGGATGTGGAGGTAGATGGAAGAGTTTATAGAATCAAAGCTATTGCGACGAATGCTCAAGAAATAAATCAAAAGGTACTAGATAACGATTTAAGGGTGGTGGAAATGAGCGGTTCAAATCATTTTTGGGATTTCTGTCCTAAATCGATATTCCAGTCGAAAAACGTAGTTAAGGCGATCATAGAAAATGAAGAAATTACTGAAAAAATTCCTCCGTTTTTAGGACAGTATGTTCGTGTCATTGTCGAAAGAAAGGTTTAATAAGTTTATTTTATGGACGAACTTGCATCGCGAACAATTCAATATCACGAAAAAACAAAACATCATTTTCATCGAAACGCGAATGGTCCAGGATATATGGACTGGCAAAATCAGCCAGATCCTTTTAGGAAATATGAAGGGGCGCGTAGATATTATTTACCTCCCATTATTAAAGATAAAACTCCCGCCTATCACTCATTATTTTCAAATGAAATTTTAGAAGTAAAACCTTTAAGTGTTGAAAATATTTCAGACTTGTTTGAAATGTCTATGGGGATTACCGCTTGGAAACAAGCTGGAGATTCTCGTTGGCCTCTTCGTGCTAATCCTTCAAGTGGGAACTTACATCCTACAGAAGCTTATTTAGTAATAATAGGTTTAGAGGATTTGAATAGATTGCCAGGAGTTTATCATTATTTGCCTAAAGAGCATGCTATAGAGCTGAGAACACAGTTTTATAATGAAACTTGGAACGATTTAACTAAAAAGTTTCCACTTGGAACTTTTTTGATTGGTTTGAGTTCTATCCATTGGCGAGAAGCTTGGAAATATGGAGAAAGGGCATTTCGATATTGTCAGCATGATATTGGTCATGCCTTGGCGGCAGTTAGAATTGCAGCGGCGGCTTTAGGATGGAAAGCTGTCCATTTGGATGGAATGAGCGACGCAGATATTTCTCAACTATTAGGTTTAGATAGAGTCGATGATTACAAGGAATCGGAACGCGAACACCCTGATCTGATTTTAGCTTTGTTCCCAGACGATCGAGATTCTCAAATAATTCCGTTAGCTTTAGAGGGAGAACCTATAAAGCTAATTTCTGCTGGAGAATGGGAGGGGAAAGCGAATCGTTTAAGCGCTGATAGGGTGGAATGGGAAATAATTGATACTGTTGCAAAGTCTTCCTTAAAAGATAAAAGAGAGAATGAGGTTACAATCACTCTCTATCGCAAAGGAGGGGTAAACTTTGAACCTGTTTTAAATTCTTCTAAGAGAAAAAAAATATCTTCGCGCCAGATTATTCGACAACGTAGAAGCGCTGTTTCTTTTGATGGTTTTTCTAGTATGTCTAAAGAAGAATTCTATTGTGTTTTAGCGCATACGATTGTGAATAAAGGTATACCTT
>CAWVUN010000238.1:0-3962 GCA_963932495.1 uncultured bacterium | reverse complement strand
GAATTGCTTTTTTCATCGAAAACAATTTTACAACAAAGGGTGCCCTGCCTACTCATTCCTCATACTCCAGAAACCAACATAATTCTATCTATTCCGACTCCTGCTCTAACGCAACAAATAGAAGAAAAATTAATGAAAGCTATGGGGTTGATGGAGCCAAAAGATTTAGAAAACTCTAAATCTCGCAAAAACTTTATAAAAAGTTTGCCTTTAGAAATCAGAGGGTGCTTTGGTGGTAACTCTTCCTGTGTATGGGTTGAAGCAGGCGGTCATAATTTAGTTTTTGATGATAGAACAGGTTTACGTATATTAAGGTTAGATTGGATGGATAGCGAGTTTGGAAAAGGAACAGGAAAAGCTCATATTTTTATTTCTCATACACATTGGGATTATATTATGGGTATTCCATTCTTCAACCCTTTTTTTGTTCCAGGAAATGAATTTAAGATCTATGGAGCCCATGAAGACCTTGCAGGAAGGCTAGAATACCAACAAGAATTTGATCATTTTCCTGTTTCCTTTGAATCATTTGAGGCAGACATTGAAATCATTCAATTAGAAAAATCAAAGTCATTAGAGTTAGGCGACGTAAAAATTACTTGGAAGCAAAATTACCACCCTGGAGACTCTTTTTCCTTTCGAGTTGACTATAAAGGAAAATCCGTTATTTACTCAACCGACGCAGAATATAAGGATTTTTAGCATGGAAAATTTGTTAACAAGGTAGATTTTTTTAAAGACGCCGTTATACTAATTTTCGACGCTCAATAAACTTTTATTAATGGCTTTTAAAATAAGATGGACTGGGGGGGCTCCAAAATAATTGGAGCAGATATTGCTCTTGAAGCGAATGTTAAAAAATTGGCATTCTATGACCACGAGCCCACCTATGATGATTTTAAACTAATGCAAATTTTAAAAGAAACTCAAAATTACGTCAACGAAGTTGAGCCTGATAACCAACTAGAAATATTTTTCGCGCATGAAGGATTAAGTTTAGATTTTTTAGCTCCTGAAGATTCTAAATAAATTTTCTAAACTTATTTTCTTTAAACATTAAAAAGAAACTCAATAATATCTCCATCTTTAACATCATATTCTTTTCCTTCCGAGCGAAGCAATCCTGCTTCCTTAACTGCATTTTCTGACTTTAATTTAACCAAATCTTCATAGTGGTAAACCTGCGCTCTAATGAATCCTTTCTCAAAGTCAGTATGAATTGCTCCCGCAGCTTGTGGAGCTTTGGCATTTTTTTTAATAGTCCACGCTCTATTTTCTTTACCACCTCCCGCAGTAAAAAAAGTAGCCAAACCTAACAAATCATAACCTGCCCGTATCACTCGGTTTAATCCCGGTTCTTCCAAATCCATTTCTTCTAAAAAAGCCTGACATTCATCAGGATCCTCTATCTCCATTATCTCGCCTTCAAGCTTACCGGAAATCGACACAGTTTCAGCTCCTTCGCTTGCCGCCAGTTCTTGAATCTTTTTTACATGTTCATTATCTGACTCCGATGGGTCAATCGTATTACAAACATATAAGACCGGTTTAGACGTGATCAAATTCAAAGATTGAACAAACTCTATTTCAGCTTCGCTTTCTAAAGATAAAGATCTAGTAGGTTTGTTTGAATTAAGAGTTTCAATCAACTCTGCCAAACACTTAACTTCAAACTTTGCATCTTTATCTCCTGATCTAGCAAGTTTATCAATTTTTAGTTTTCTTTTTTGTAAAGCTTCTAAGTCTGCTATCGCTAACTCAGTCTCAATTATTTCAATATCCGAAATAGGATCAACCTTGCCGTGAACATGTGTAATATTATCATCATCAAAACAACGGACAACATGTGCAATCGCTCTTACTTCCCGTATATGCCCCAAAAACTTATTACCCAATCCTTCACCCTTTGAAGCACCCTTAACTAAACCAGCAATGTCAACGAATCTCATGTTAGTAAAAACCACTTTTTTGGCGGGCATCAATTCTGAAATATTATCCAATCGAGAATCTGGAACAGAAACAACTCCAACATTTGGCTCAATCGTTGTAAAAGGATAATTTGACGATTCAGCTCCAGCTCGTGTCAAAGCGTTAAAAATAGTCGATTTTCCAACATTAGGTAATCCAACAATTCCACAATTAAATCCCATAATAACTTTCCGAAAAATTTTCAATAATAACTTGAGAATCTCTCTCTTCGATACAATATTCAAAAATTGCCCACAACAGTAAGCAATTTATTAATACTATTGTTTCGCAACTCTTACATTTCAGAAGTCTCATTTATTTATACCTTTTGAAACAAGTAGCGGCTCTTCTTTACCAAAAGAGCTTAAAAAATATAAAGAGAAAAATACAACCACTGCGAAAGCACTGAGCATATAAAAAAAGGAACTCTCGTCAATGAAACTAAATACGATCAAAAAAACAACCGCTCCAATATTTCCATAAGCTCCAATAATACCAGCTAATTGACCTGCCGCTTTTTTATCAACCAAAGGCGCAATAGCAAAACATGCGCCATTTCCAGCCTGTAAAAAAATGGAACATAATACTGAAACGGAAATCGCTGCTCCTAAAGACCATGTAGAGTCAATATCACCCATGAACTTATAACATATTACTGCCCCAAAAATAAGAAAAGCAAGCGTCCTTTTTCTTCCCCAAACGTCGGATAACCAACCGCCAGATGGTCTTGTAATCAAGTTCATAAGCGGAAAGGTAGCTCCCCACATCCCCGCTTGGATAACAGAAAGTCCAAATGTGTTTTGTAAAAATTGAGGAAAAAAAGAAATCACAGCTAGCTCAGAGCCAAAAGTTAGAGCATACACAACGCTCAATATACATAAATAACGGAATTGCCCATTTCTCATAGATGACTTAGAAGTAAGCTTTATACTAATATTCCAAAATTTTAGGATGTGATAAATAAAACCAACAGCTAGAGCACACAAAATCATAAAAAACCATGAAGATTCAATATCGTAAGAAACCGGCATCGAAAGCTTCCATGCAGCGGCACCCATAGCAGCATATGCTGGAGCCATCAAAAAAGTAAAAAGCCATTTATCTTGATTTGACGAGGGGCGGAGAGTTTCATAAGCAGTGCTCGATGAATAGCGATTTAAGTTATCTTTAGCTTTCCAAAAATAAATAAAAGCCCAAAAAAGACAAAGAATTCCCGAGAAGTTTGCCGCCATCCTCCAGCCAGATCCTGAATCAAAAAAAGACGCGACCCACGGCAGTAAAAACATCGCTCCTGACGCTCCAAAAACTCCCAATCCACCATAAATCCCCTGTGCAATTCCCATAGTCCTTTCAGGAAACCATTCAGAAATCATCCTAATCCCCACTACAAAACCAGCCCCCGAAACTCCCATGAGCAACCTTGAAACAAAAACTCCAAAAAAAGAATCTGATTGAGCAAAAATAAAGCAAGATAAAGCGGAAAATACCAGCAAAATAGAAAACACAATTCTGGGTCCAAAACGATCAACCAAAGGCCCAATAAATATTCGTGCGGGTATTGTCAACGCAACATTGGCTACCATTAGAACTTTAATTTGCTCTTCAGAAAAACCTAGAAAGAAAATTAGAGTCGAATTAAATGGAGTTAAATTAAACCATGCAAAAAAAGTCAGAAAAAAAGCCAACCAAGTTAAATGGAGCGTTTTTTGTTGATTATGGTCAAACCCAAACATTCAAGTCGTCAGCAAGAGGAAAGAAAAAGTTAATCTGATTTTTAATTGAAAAAAAAACTAGATATTAATTTATTGGGAGAAAAGGTCGGATTTAAAAACAGAGTTTTCACATTAATTAACTGAAGGGGTATCGGTGGCAGGTAACAAGAAATTATTCGATAAAACTAATAAATCAATCAAAGTTTAAGGTTTTTACAGATTTGACGATAAATACTTTAATTTTTTGTTTCTCATGCAACACTTTCAATAACCAGTCGCTAA
>CAWVUN010000237.1:0-3965 GCA_963932495.1 uncultured bacterium | reverse complement strand
TTTCTCCCATTCGGCTTCTGTCGGAAGACGTTTGCCTCTCCAACGACAATAAGCGTCCGCATCATGCCAACTAACTTGAATAACGGGTTGATCCCTAATCATACTTGGGTATGAAACTCCATCCCATAAGTTACCGTCTTTACACCCTTTAGTCTTGCAAGAATTGTCCAAAGCAGAACGCGCACCTGTGGCAATCACAAATCCCACATAATCCGTGTTGGTCGTTTCGTAACGGTCTATCCAGTATTCCTTCAAATAAACCGTATGCCGCGGACGTTCATCGCGAAACCACCATAACTTGCATCCCTTATCAAACTTTTTACATAAATTATAATTCGTCGTCGTTTCTGGGAATGAAGATCCCATATAAAAATTCCCTGCGGGAATATGCGCCATATCCGAATAATTTTCGGCAGAGTTCTTAGCTGCCAATCTTTTCGCTTTGGAACTCGGTATTGTTTTCGACACGGCCACTCCCACAAAGGAAGAGGTTAATGCGACAATGAGGATATAAACAGCAATAATTAAGGGCATGAAAGTCTGGCAGATCAAAAGAAAAAGGAAGGCAATGGAAATTTATTAACTCACTCGTCCCTAAAACGCATCATTTCTTTTCCATGAATGTAAAAACACGATAATCCCAAAATCATGTTCACTGTATATAACCATGTAAGCTTCTGATGGTATCGGTCAAATTGAATCTGTAACTTTTTATTTTCCGGAGACGCTTTCTTGAGTTTATCCATTTCGTGCATTTCAGGTCGAAGAAAACCGCCAATATAAAGAGCCAAAACGATCATAATTCCAAGAAAAACCTCCCGAGTATATTTTTTCTTGGTAACGATTTGTTTTTCGTAACCGGCTGACTTCCATTTTCCGGCAAAGAATCTTAACGTCTCCGCAATCAAAATGATCACAATGCAGGTATAAATTATGTGAACATTAAAAACGTCCATTACTTTATTCATTATTTGGCTAGCGACAAGCGGTTGTTCTTTGAGCGTAATTCGAACCATGATCTCCACCAAAATGCCGAGCAAAAACATACCGCCCACCCATAACGATAGAGAAACTAAATGTAGCCAACTAAATATATTAAGAGCACGCCTCATTATGTTTTACCTTCCACCAGAAACTCGTTTCCGATAACCAACAAAACTATCGTCAATTTCTTTTTTTAATTTTTCGGCCTGCCTTTGAGCGTAAGTCTTATCACCAAAACCCGACCGAACAGTCGATCCCGTTTGGTTTCTATTGACGGTATTCAAGATAGAAAGATAAACGACCCCGTATAGAAAGGCAAACGTATACATGAAAAGAGGAATATACGATTTGAGCCGTTTCTTCTCTGCCTCTGACTTACTTGTCCAATGCTTATGCCAAAAGGACTTAAATATACTCTCTGGTTTTTCTTCCAAAACCGAAACTCTTCCCGCCACATAAATTAATAAGTTTGGGTTCAATATTAGCAAAATCCCAATTTATAAACAAGCAAACCCGCTTCCGGTCCCAAGCTCATTTTATGTTATAGTTCCTGTTTTGAAATCAATCATTTCACCATTTAAGGAAACATTCTCAATTGATAGAGATAAAACCCGTTAAAACTCTTCGAGCAACTGCAAAAACACCACCTTCAAAAAGTTATACCAATCGAGCATTGCTTATTTCAGCCTTAGCTGAAGGCGAGAGCGTTGTCGAAAATCCGCTTTTTAGCGACGACACCCAATATATGTGTGAAGCGTTACGCGGCTATGGCATATCGGCAATAAAAGAAAAAAACGCGTTTCGAATCAAACGCTCTGAATCCCAACTAGGCGCTCCTAAAAATAAAATTTATGTAGGCAATGCTGGAACCGCAATGCGATTCCTAACTACATTTGCTTGCTTAACCAAAGGACAAACTCGTTTGACTGGAGACGAGAGAATGTTGGAAAGACCTATTGGAGATCTTCTTGCTTGTTTACAATCGCTTGGAGCCAATGCAAAAACTGATTTAGGGAATCAATGCCCACCGTTGACAATTCAAGGCGGCAGCGTTCGCGGAGGAGAAGCCGGACTCGCCGGAAATAAAAGCAGTCAATACCTCACTTCAGTACTGCAATGCGCTCCTTATTTTGAAAAAGACACTCAAATTAATATTGTGGGTGAACTAACTTCCAAGAGTTATATTGATATCACATTGGAAGTCATGTTTGCGTTCGGCGTTACTGTAGAAAACAAAAACTATAACCAGTTTAATGTCAAGGCTGGTCAAAAATATACTGCTAAGAATTATACTGTCGAAGGAGACGCTTCTAGCGCATCCTACTTCATCGCAGCTGCCGCAGTTTCAGGAGGAGAAGTAACCGTCACTGGCCTAAATCCAAATAGCGTTCAAGGCGACATCAAGTTTGCCGACGTTATGGAACAAATGGGCTGTCGAGTAGAAAAAAAATCGGATCGTATTATCGTCCAAGGCAGACCGCTAAAAGGAATTCACGTCGACATGAATAATATGCCCGACACAGCGCAAACGTTGGCAGTAGTGGCTCTCTTCGCCGAGGGGGAAACCGTCATAACAGGTATCGCCAATTTAAAAATAAAAGAAACCGACCGCATCGCTGCTTTGGCGACGGAACTGACTCGCCTAGGCGCGGACGTTAAAGCCGGTTCCGATTTTCTTTTAATCAAACCAGGAAAATATCAACCCGCTGAAATTGATACTTACAACGACCACCGGATGGCCATGAGCTTCGCTCTCGCTGGTTTAAAAATACCTGGGGTTAAAATAAAAAACTCTCAATGCGTCGGTAAATCATTTCCTGATTTCTTCGACCGTTTCCAAGAAATGTATGAGTGATCCAAAGTTCACCAATGAACTCGTCCACGAAAAAAGCCCTTACCTTTTGCAACACGCTCACAATCCCGTAAATTGGCATCCCTGGGGCGATAAAGCTTTTGAAATTGCAAAAAAAACAAACAAACCCGTTCTAGTTAGCATCGGTTACGCAACCTGCCACTGGTGTCACGTCATGGAACGCGAATCGTTCGAAGACGAAGTGACCGCCAAAATCATGAACGAAAGCTTTGTGTGTATAAAAGTGGACCGTGAAGAAAGACCGGACGTGGACAGCGTATATATGAATTCCTTGCAAACTCTAGGTCAACAAGGTGGCTGGCCATTGAACGTTTTTGTAACTCCAGAAGGAATTCCATTTTATGGAGGAACGTATTTCCCTCCAATAGGTAAATACGGTATGTCCTCTTTCCAAGACGTTCTGCGATTTCTTTTAAACATCTGGAATAACGAGCATGAAAAAATTGAGAAACAAGGCAAAGCTATCTCCGACGCGTTGAAGGATAAGTTTGCTCTGGAAAAAGGCGGCAAAGAAGATGATTTCAGTTTTGACGGAGAAGATCGCACCGTGAAACTTTTCGAATCGTCTTTCGATCACATCAATGCAGGATTTAAATTCCAGCCTCAAAATAAATTTCCGCCAAGTATGGGACTTTCCTTTTTACTTCGATACCACCGACGGACGGGCAGCCCTAAACCTCTGGCAATGGCAGAGCAGACTCTCCAAGCCATGAGATATGGCGGTATCTACGACCAAATCGGCGGTGGAATTTCGCGCTACAGCACCGACTATCATTGGCTAGTCCCGCATTTTGAAAAAATGATGTACGACAACGCCCTGTTCGCCATTGCGCTGATCGAAACATTTCAAGTAACGGGAAAAACTAGATTTGCCGAATGGGCCTGCGACGTTTTTCAATACATCGACCGCGACATGACCTCGCCGGACGGAGGGATCTATAGCGCTGAAGATGCCGATAGCGAAGGAGTTGAAGGTAAATTTTACGTTTGGACACTTGCGGAAATTCAAAATATTTTGGGCAGAGAAACAACCTCTATTGTCGCTCCCTATTAGAAAATCACCGAAAAAGGCAATTTCGAAGGAAAGAATATTCCAAATGTAGATCAA
>CAWVUN010000236.1:0-3965 GCA_963932495.1 uncultured bacterium | reverse complement strand
TTTTTTCGTTCCACACTCCTGTGCCATAAGCGTGATACTTTTTTCGTTTTAGGTTGCCAATCAATTGATCTGCGAATTCTTTATTAAGAAAAGCGTCGATATGTAATGTATAAGATAGCCGATCAGTCAATAGTTCCTTCGGAAAAAAATATTTAGAGTTGGTCGCTTGTTCTTTGGCTTTTTCAGCTCTAGAGATGTCTTTAGATTCTTTTTCTAACGATTTTTTTGGTTTTTCTTTAGTTTTGGGTTCTTTGCCTGGTAAGATATCTCCTAGAGGAAGTTTTACCTTGCCCAATAGCATGGAAGTTTGGTCTTTTGCTTCTCCTAATTTCTTTTTATCGGAAAGTGGTGTTTCTTCACTTTTTTCTTCGGTAGATTTTGGGGGTTGCATTGCCCACATGACTGCAGTGAAGATTAAACCGATGGCAAGAATAACGAGCAAAACTTTGAAGATAGTTTTTAACATTTGATTTAGAAAATGAGCTTGTATTAAAAAATAAGAGAGTTTTTCAACAAAGAACTTTTTTTATTCTCTGCCTAGTTCTTCAGATCGGCGAGTCGCTTCTTCAACAGCATCGATCAATGCGGCTCTAACTCCGCCAACTTCGAGTGCATGAATTCCATGGATTGTGGTGCCACCTGGAGAAGTAACCATGTCTTTTAATTGACCAGGATGTTTACCTGATTCTAATGCTAATTTTGCAGACCCTAAAACCATTTGAAAAGTTAGTTTGTTTGATACATCTCTGGACAGCCCCATTTTAACGCCGGCGTCTGATAGTGCTTCCATTATTGTGAAAATATAAGCGGGACCGCTACCGCTTAAACCTGTTACTGCATCTAATTTTTCCTCTTCGACTTCTACTGTTTTACCAACAGCTTCGAAAATTTGATGGACAACTTTTTTGTCGGTTTTTTTCACTTGTTCCGAAAAAGAAATAGCGGTAACACCTTCCAAAACAAGAGCGGGAGTGTTGGGCATGGTCCGGGCGATCGCTAATTTTTTTCGAGAACCTGGCGTTAAGGCATCGATGATTTTTCTAATTGGAACTCCGGCCGCTACAGATATAAATAATTTTTTGTCACTTGTAAGATCTTGAACTTCAGTTAATACCTCATCTACGTTTTGAGGTTTAACGGAAATTATTATTACGTCAGATGTTTGGACTAGGTCTCGATTATCTAAAGTTGTCCTTACTTTATATTCTTTTTGTAAGTCTTTAAGTTTTTCTGAGGCAACATCTGAAACGGTAATATTTTTAGAGTCAATAACTGACGAATATACCAAGCCCTTTAGAATGGCTTGGGACATGTTGCCGCCGCCTAAAAATCCTAATTTAATATTTTTTAACACAAAGTTGTCTCCATAAATAAAAAGAAGATTTTATTTCGTTTTATTTTTTTATAAAAGTTCTCAAGATGGGCGCTGTCCAAAAATGGCAGAACCCACACGAACAAAAGTAGCTCCTTCTTCAATAGCAATTTGGTAGTCGCCACTCATGCCCATTGAAAGCTCGTTTAATTGAATATTTTTTATGTTTAATTGGGACATTTTGTCTCTCAGTTTTCTAAGTTGTGCAAAATGTGGTCTAGAGTTTTCTGGGTCAGAGTTAGAGGGTGGAATAGTCATTAAACCCTGAATTTTGATTCCATTTAATTGAGCTAATTCTTTTAGTAAGAATTCTAAACGTGCTGGTTCGACCCCAGATTTAGAATCTTCAGAAGAGATGTTTACTTGGACTAATACGGGCATAACCATTTGTCTAGCTTCAGCCCCTTTATGAATAGCGCGGCCTAATTCGACGCTATCAACAGAATGAATCATATCAAATAAATCAAAGATGTATTTGACTTTATTTTTTTGTAGACGACCAATTAGGTGCCACTTTATATTTTTGCGTCCAAGTTTCGCAATTTTTACCTTGGCTTCTTGAACTCGGTTTTCTCCAAGGATATTGGAGCCTGCCGTGATTGCTTCTGAAGTAATTTCTTCGCCAAAATTTTTTGACACGGTAACAAGTTTAACAGAACCAGAAGGTCGTCCAGACTTTTTTTCGGCAGTGGAAATTTCTTCTGTGATTCTATTAAATCTTTCTAATAACAATTAGTGCTCCAGGGCATATAAAAAATGGTTGTGTTTGAAGGTTAAGTTGAAAACAATTTTCTCCGCTTCAAACTTTTTTCTGATATTAATTTGATAGTTCGTTGAGCTTCTCATATGTTTTAAAACAAAAAAAAAGGCTTTTCAACTAACTTGTTGAAAAACCTATTTTATTTTAATAATGTGGGTGGGGATGAGCGCACGTATCTCCTAAGATTTTTGCGCAATGCTCAATTAAATATTAAATAAAAAAGCTTTAAGCGTATTGAAAATCTTGTTCTTCAGAAAATATTTTTGAAACAGATTTTAATAGTTTTTCTTTTGATACTGGTTTAACTAAATAATCTTTAACTCCTTTCCTAATTAAAGAAACGGCTAGTTCTGTATCAGGATACCCTGTTACGACTAAGATAGGAATCGAAGTAGCGTTTTGCCTTAAAAAATCAACCGCTTCGACACCATTGATTTTTGGCATCCGAATGTCGCAGACTATTAAGCCAACATTTACCAAATTCGCTCCTTTTTCCATGAGAGAAATTGCCTCGGCACCATCTCTAGCTTCAATAACTTCAAAGCCCCCTTGGTTTAAATGGAGTTTTAGGACTTCTCTTACTTCATCTTCATCGTCAATGATAAGAATCTTTCCCTGTGCCATGGAGAACCTCCTTATGAACAGTTAGCGTTCAAATGCAGAGCCCAAAAATTAAAGGATGTTGAATGTGTCTTACTTATGAATTGCCCTTGTTGCGAATGAAACCAAAAAGATTATATTTAATATGAGCTGTTTTATTTTTTTCGCCATTTATTTTCCAAAAATCTTTTAAGAAAGTCCAAAGCTAACTCGTTAATTATTAGTAATTGCTGTTTCATAAAACTTTAATCTTGTGTTTTTTAAAAATTTGTCGGATTTGGAAATGTGAATATATTTGGAGAATTTAATGACTTTCTTGACGGAAAAATTTCCCCAAAAAGGTTTGAAAGGGAAGTTGATTTGGGTAATGTTGGGAGTTGGGATAGCTCCTTTGTTGTTAGCGACGGTTATTTCATATACCCAAGGGAATAAGTCGTTACAAGGGGTGATAGGAGCCAGCTTTAAAGCGTTAGCTTATGAAACTTCCACAAAGATAGACCTATTAATTCAACGTGAAATAAAAATAAATAGACGGTTCTCAACTCATCCTTCTCTTGGATTGTTTATAAAAGAACATAATAAAAGATTAGAAAAGTTTTCTCCCAAAGATCGAAAAAGGCATTTAGAACAAAATAAAAGTCTTTGGGCAAAAGAAGAAACTTTTGCTAAAGAATTAGTCCAAAACTCAGCAGCACGGCAGCTTAAAAAATTTTTTCCACATTATGAAAAGGTTGCTGCTTCGACTATTGCTGTTTATTTGACTGGAAAATATGGAGTATTGGTTGCCGCAGTAAATCAAAATCAACCATATTTAAATTCTATTTTTATAAATCACACGAATAAAGGAAAAGCTGGGACTATAAGCGATATTTATCTCGATGGCGTTAAAGGTGGTCAGTACATTTTTCAGATGTCGATCCCTGTGAAAAACTCTCAAGGAAAAGTGATTGGAGGTTTTCATAGAATTTACTCTGCAAAAAATTTCTTTTCCCCTTTTATTGAGACAATCTTATTTGGAGAAACTGGCCACGTTATGCTGATAAATTCAAAAGGGGTCGTTATTGATTGTCCTATTTTACCAACAGGTTCTCGACTTCCATCTATATTGACAAAAAGCGTTACTGGAGCACAGCCAAGCTGGGCGACAACAGAAGGGAATGGTCATGGAAGCGAAGAGGTTTCCATTATTGGGTATTCTCCGATTTTGACTACAGGAACTACTGCTAAATATTT
>CAWVUN010000235.1:0-3970 GCA_963932495.1 uncultured bacterium | reverse complement strand
ACCTGCTTTTTAAAGCCGTTGATTTGATTGCGGAGTTTGTCCAAAGAGTCCAGGAGGGAGATGAAGTCAACGACGATACAACCGAGATTTGCGAACGTTTAGAAAAAGCGGCATTGGGCGAATTTGGAAATTTTGCTTTACCATCCGAATCTACTGGCAAGGCTCCAGAAAAAAAAGAAGAACCTCTGAGCGAAGAAATTGAATCGAAGCTGGTTCCAATCGAAAATGAAAAGCCGACAGAACCTGAGCCTTCTTTAGAATTGGAAAAGAATCTCGCTCCTGAATTGACCCTAACCAATGGTCCTACGCCCGCCTCTTCTTACCCAAAACCTATGAAGTTTGACAAGAAGAAATTTATTGTCAAGTTTGTTGATGAAGCCAATGACCACATAGATAAGTTAAATGATGGTTTGGTTGGGTTAGAAGCAAACCCTGGAGACCAAGAGACTATCAGCGAGATTTTTCGTTCGGCGCATACAATTAAAGGTTCGTCGCGAATACTGGGGTTGATTCCGATCAGTCTTGTGGCCCATAAGCTAGAGGATGCTCTTTCCGCATTTAGAGACGGCAAAATATCTCAAAGTAAGGTTCTATTTAACCTGCTTTTTAAAGCCGTTGATTTGATTGCGGAGTTTGTCCAAAGAGTCCAGGAAGGAGATGAAGTCAACGACGATACAACTGAGATTTGCGAACGTTTAGAAAAAGCGGTGTCCGGCGAATTAGAAGACACTGTTTTAGTTTCCGAATCTGTTGGCGCACCCTCTGAAATAAAAGAAAAGCCTCCAGTCGAAAATGAAAAACCTTCAGAACATGAATCTTCTTTAAAGCTAAAAAAGACCCCGGTTACTGAGTTGACTTCGACTAATCAAGTTTCCGTTAGGTCTCCCTCTCCGAAAGCTCAAAAACCTTTGAAGAAGCCTCGAGTTTCTGAAACGGTTCGAGTAAAGACGGATAAGTTAGACGAAACTGTTAACTTAATGGGAGAAATAGTTTCTAACCATATTCGCTTAAAACAAAACTGGGTGGATATTAATGAAATTGGTAAAGTATCGAAAAAATATTTAGAGGCGTTTTCAGGTTTTACATATGAAGATGGAAAACTGTCTGTAGAAGATAGCCGGAAGCTTTTTGAACAGTTCCAGGATATTTATGGAAAACTGAGGCAACTCTCTATATCGACGAAAGATGTTTTGAATTTTCAGACCCTGTTGACAGACCAGCTACGGGAAAAAGTTTTAAAAATGAGAATGTTACCTTTGTCGACGGTTTTGGATGCTTTTCCAAGAATGGTTAGAGATATCTCGATGACGTGCGGTAAGGAAGTAAATTTTTTAGTTGAGGGTGGAGAAACCGAATTAGATAAAAAAATTATTGAGAAAATTGGGGATCCATTACTGCATATGATCCGCAATAGTGTGGATCATGGTGTAGAGCCTCCTATTGATAGAATTAGAGTTGGAAAACCTGAAACGGGAACTATTACGTTAAAAGCTTCTTACGAAGGTGGCAACGTTTTGATTGAATTGCGGGATGATGGAAAAGGTATTCCACTAAATAAAATTAAAGAGAAGGCGGTAGATAAGAAGTTGTTCAGCGAAGAGGTATTGAACAATATGACAGACCGTGAAATTGTTAATTTGATTTTCAGGCCAGGGTTTAGCACAAGTGCTTCGATTACCGATGTTTCAGGTCGAGGAGTAGGAATGGATGTGGTTCGTGAAAATATTATCATGAATTTGAAAGGTTCAGTGCAAGTTGAAACGGTTGAAGGGCGGGGAACGTGCTTTTTTATTCGGTTGCCGTTAACCCTTGCCGTTATGCGCGTTTTACTCGTTTCAGTTGTGAATTATAAATTTGCCCTTCCGTTGCATTCAGTCAAAGAGATAGTTAAGGCGCATAGAGACCAAATAATCAAAGTTGTAGATAAGAGAGCAATTTCTCTTCGAGATGAAATCATTCCCATTGTTAATTTAGATTTTGCGCTAGATTTACCAGAAAAAAGTCAAGTCGATTTTGGGGAAGTGAATATTGTTTTAGTTGAAATGGGTAATGAATGCTTGGGATTAGTTGTCGATACTATCTTGAGCGAAGAAGATATGGAAATTAAGTCTCTTCCAAACCATATGAAAAATAATGAAATGGTTTCTGGGGCAACTCTATCTGGTAAGAATGAAATAGTATTGGCTCTACATATTCCCAAATTATTTTCTATAGCCAAGGATGAAAAACCTGAAAACCTGATTCCGGCTTCAAACATGAATCGTCAAGAAGTTGTCAGACGAAGTATCTTTGTAGTGGATGACTCCGAAAGTGCTCGTGAAGTGCAGAGAAGTATTTTAGAAGCGTCAGGTTATATAGTAGATATTGCGGTGGATGGAATGGATGGGTTTAAAATGGCCCAAGAAAATAGATTTGATCTTGTCATATCTGATATTGAAATGCCGAGAATGAACGGGTTTGATTTTATAAAGAAATTAAAAATGGAAGAGTCCTATAGACACACGCCTGTAATTGTAGTTAGCTCTCGAAATGAAGAAGCGTATAAACGCAAAGGGATGCAAGCGGGAGCAGATGCATTTATAGTTAAAAGTGGATTTGACCAGTCAAAATTGCTAAAGATGGTTCAAAGCTTAATACATTAACCTTTTGGGGAAAGAAATAACGTGAAACGATGATATTACCCGAATTGAATTTTGGCGAAATAATTGGAGAATCGGAATAGAATGGATCCTATAAATATTTTGATCGTAGACGACGATCGTTTTGTTCGTGAAATATTGACGGACATCCTTGAGTCTGAAAACTTTAAAACCGATACTGCCGAAAATGGCCTTGAAGCTTTAAATAAATATAAAGCGGATAGCGGTCAATTTGATCTGATAGTTTCGGATATTAATATGCCCATTATGGGTGGCGTTGATTTAATAAAAGCTTTACGAAATGATGTTAAATCGGAAGTTCCTGTCGTTGTTTTGTCGGGGAATAATGAAGTTGCGATCGCAATCGACGCTATTACTAGCGGAGCGAGTGAATACATTTTAAAGGATGAAAACTTACAAGAAACTATTGTTTTAGCCATAAATAAGGCTATAGAAAAGAAACGAATCATTGACGAAAACCGGGCTTTAGTTGAGGATATTACTCAAAAAAATAAAGAGATGACTAGTATCATTCAGCGTATGACGGAATTAGGGACAGCGCTTTCTGCTGAAAAAAACTTCCAGAATTTAATGGAATTAGTTATCTCTAATGCCAGGCAGTTGACTTATGCAGATGCAGGGACTTTATATTTGATTGAAGATGGAAAGTTGTGTTTTAAAATAGTCCAGAACGATACTTTAAGAATTTACTTAGGTGGAAAGTCTAACGAAGAAATTAAATTTCCTCCCGTGGATATCAAAGAATCAAATGTTTCGGGTTATTCGACTTTAAAAAAAGAAGTCGTTAATATCCCAGATGTTTACTCGTCAGAATTATTTGATTTTACAGGACCAAAAAAGTTTGATCAGACTTCAAACTATAGGTCCAAATCGATGCTTGTTGTTCCAATGGTGAGCCGGGCTAACGAAGTTGTTGGCGTTCTTCAATTGTTAAACTCGAAAGATCCAAGCACGGGAGAAGTTGTTACGTTTTCTTCTAGTTCTGAAGAATACATAAAAGCTTTAGGGTCGCAGGCGGCAGTTGCTATTAATAATTTGTTACTTGAGGCCAAAGCAGAAAAACTGTTTGAAGAAATTTTAGATGTAAAAAATTATAATGAAAGTATTTTGGAAAGTTTGACTAATGGAGTCATTACTTTAGACGCTGAAAATAAAATAATCAAATGCAACGCCGCTATTTTAAGAATACTGGAAACTCAAGAAGACAAGGTCATCAATCAATCTGCTCAACATTTTTTTGCAGAAAATAATCGCTGGGTATTGGATAACTTGAAGCGCGTTATTCGAATGGGTTCTCCTGCCATTGTCAT
>CAWVUN010000234.1:0-3971 GCA_963932495.1 uncultured bacterium | reverse complement strand
CAACTATAAGAGGTCCCACGGTAATATTGGGCACAAAATGACCGTCCATGACGTCAATATGTATCCAATCCGCACCAGCTTTTTCTACTGCCTGTATTTCTTCGCCTAGCTTTGTAAAATCAGCGGCTAAAATCGAAGGAGCTACTTTTACCATAGAATCAAAACCAAAATACAAATTAATATCTATTATTTAACCTACTCAAAAACCTTTGGAGGATACCATAACATGCTGTTATTTCCCCCAATTAGTTAAACGTTCAAAGCATATTCCCCCCTCCCTAAGTGTGAAGAAAAACCTACTTGCAACATAAGTAAAACCTCAAAAACGTAATAAATTGTTAAAAATCAATACTTTTAAGTACCCTTAGCAAAACTTTTTTGTTTATAATGCAAAGGTTTATTTTCCCTTTTTTTGATTCGTTATGCTTAAAAGTATTTTTGGACGTGACATTGCCAAGAGATTACTGGCCAAAGACCATAATCAGCTTGTTTTAGCCGCTTTTATTGGTCTATTAGCCGGTTGCGCGTCTACAATCTTTCGATGGATGATTGAGCTCTTCGAAACTATATTTTCCATCCAAGGATTGGAACTTTTAGGTCTTCCGGAAAATTTTCACTGGCTTATACTACCCTTCATGCCAATGATAGGCGGACTCATCATCGGAGCCATATGTAAGTTTTTTCCTCATGCTGTTGAGGAAAATGGAGTACACCGAGTCATGCAATCGGTGGCCTTGAAAGACGGGAAAATTCCTCCAAGAACGATCCTCTCCTGTTCAACGACGTCCGCCATAACAATTGGCACTGGAGGATCAGCTGGCAGAGAAGGACCCACCGTCCAGATTGGGGCAGCAATCGGTTCGTTTTTTGGACAATTCTTTAATCAATCGACAGACCGCATGCGCGTTTTAGTTGGATGCGGAGCCTCCGCTGGTATTGCAGCTTCTTTTAACGCTCCGCTTGCTGGTGTCCTCTTTTCTCTTGAAATCATTCTACGCGATTTTGCGATCAACGCTTTTAGCCCAATCGTTATCGCGTCTGTAATTGGAACCGTTGTTGGCCGAGCAATCGAAGGCAATCATGTCACCTTCCTCATCCCCGTTCATGAACTAGTGAGTAGTTGGGAAATAGTCTTCTATTTTATTCTTGGGATTCTCTGCGGATTAGCCGCTTTTCTATTTATTAAAACTTACTTTTTTATAGGAGAACTTTTTGAAAATAAAGTTCCTATTCCAAAGACCTTAAAGCCCGCTTTAGGTGGATTCATTATCGGAGTAATTTCTATTTGGACACCACAAGTAATGGGCAACGGCTATGAAGCTATGCAACAAGCTCTTAACGGGGATATGATTTGGACTCTATCCTTCTTACTTATTTTTTTAAAAATAGGATCTACAGCTATCACGCTAGGCTCTGGAGGACTGGGAGGAATATTTGCGCCAGCACTCTTTATAGGAGCCATGCTCGGCAGTGCTTTTGGAGCCGGAATTCATTTTATTCTGCCGCAACTAACAGCCTCGCCAGAAACATATGCGCTCGTCGCTATGGGAGCAGTAGCCGGAGCCGTCATGCAAGCTCCATTGACCAATATTTTGATGCTGTTCGAATTGACCAACGACTACACTTTGATACTACCGATCATGACCAGTTGTATCGTTGCGTCTTACACAATGCAAATCCTTCACAAGCACTCCATCTATTTAGAAAAGCTGCTTAAAAAAGGAATCAACATTCAACACGGTAGAGAAGTCTCCGTGCTCAATTCGTTTTTTGTCCGCGAGGTAATGACTAAAAAAGTGGTGACACTCCCACAAGACACTCCCTTCAGAAAAATCTTGGAAATTGTCGCTCGTTCCAAAAGCCAGCAATTTCCCGTAGTCGACCCAGAAGGTCACATGACCGGAATTTTGGCCTTTTCTGATATGAGAGAAATGATATTAGAAGACGGACTCGGCGATTTGGTAGTGGCAAACGATTTGAGCACGAAAAACGTAATCAGTATGACCCCATCAATGAATTTAAACGAAGCGATGGAATTATTCGCGGATATGGATATAGAACAACTTCCCGTTGTTCATGAGGACGATCCCACCATAGTAGTTGGGATGATAGCTCGCGGCGACGTCATGAACGTTTACAACCGCGAAGTCCTCGTCTCCGAATTTGACCGGTAAAAAACTCGAATTGTCCAAGGAGCTTGACGACTGAACCGCAGAGAGCGCAAAGATAACTTTTTTCCTGGTTAATCAGTTTTTCGAAGTTCCTTCATCTTTGTGCTCGAATAAGATTTCAAGTAATTCGTAGCGGTAAATACTGGCTTCCATCGGCGCGCCGTTCGGGATGGTAGGATTGTAGATTTGAGTTCGCCGAATTTTGATTTGGTAAGCAATCTCCGGTTCGTGTTTAAAGCCTTTGATAGAATCGTAAAAAAAACCACCGTTCACGACTAAATATTTTTGAGGAACCATGCCCGTGCAGTCTTTATGTTTTGGCCCAACCTCGAATACTTTGTCTACGAAGCTCCCAACTCCCTTTACTTACCGATCAGAAACCAAATGCTCTGGTTGAGCACACGCCAACGCAAAAAATAAAACAAAAGTAATCAGAAAACTAGTTTTAGGCATAGTAATAGTTAGGAAAAAAGATGTAAAAAAGAGGTTAAAATAGAAAAAAAAATTGTTCTGGTGAGCTTATCGAACCACGACCACCTTCGTTACGCAAACAGTCCGATAACGCAAAGAGGGATGCAAACAAACATTATTAAAGGCATTTTTGTGAAATGGATTCATTATCTAAACTAAAACTGTGGAATAACCTCTACCTATTCAAAAAAACCAAATATTAATCGACTTAAAAATCACAAGATTGAAGATAGAATTTTTTTTCTAATTTTATGTCCCATTACTTAATAACGAAATTAAAAGTATAATTCTTTTTCTTTAACCCTTTGCGTCCTTAGCACTTTTGCTATAAAAATAGTTATTAGCTAGTTTTCCCAAAACAGTCATAAATCAACCTCATCAATAAATTAAAATATATGCCTCTATATATTCGTAACGAATCGCCTCGTTTTAAAATCGATTCAAGAATGCTGAAACGGCAATTCAACATCGTCCTGCAACATCTATCTATCGAAGATAAGGAGTTAAGCGTATTGTTGGTCAACGACCATAAAATCAAAAACCTCAACCAGTCTTTTCGAGATAAGGACACACCAACGGACGTGCTTTCCTTCCCTCAGTTTGATGAAGAAGAGGAAGGATTCGATTCCATTTTATTAGGGGATGTTGTAGTATCTTTGGAAACAGCAGAGCGGCAAGCAGAAGAACACGGCCTCACTTTTGAAGAGGAAGTGGTCTTATTGATCGTGCATGGATTGCTTCACCTTCTTGGCTACGATCACGAGGTTTCCGCCAAAGAAGAGAAGCGTATGCAGAAGAAAACATTGGAGTTATTTTGCCTGATTTTCCCGCATAGTGAGTCTACTGGTGAGAATAATTTTTGATGTTTTGTTGGATCATGCCCACAGAGATAGAGAGTGTTGGTCGCCCTTTCCTTCGAAAAGCTCAGGACAGGCTTAAGCTAAGGGCAACAATTCATTCAATAAATGATGGCATTTATTTTTATAATTATTGTTAAAACAAATAATTAGAAGTCATGGAAAAACTTTGGACGCCTTGGAGATTAGAATATATTAAGACACCGAAGACGGGCAGTTGCATCTTCTGCGATCTTCCTGAAAGTCAGTCAGACAGAGAAAACCATATACTATATCGAGGGAAATATTGCTTTGTTATCATGAACGCATTCCCCTACAGCAACGGTCATTTGATGGTGATTCCTTACAAGCACTCCGGCTGCGTTTCAGCCATCGATGATAACGAAACCGAAGAGCTTTGGCGTCTCACCAAGCATTGCGTCTCTATACTACGGAAAACCTATTCCGCTCAAGGCTTTAATATTGGACTGAA
>CAWVUN010000233.1:0-3976 GCA_963932495.1 uncultured bacterium | reverse complement strand
AGGGCACCTCTGCGGTTCAATCTTTTGTAGATATTCTTATTTAATCAATTGAGCGGCTTGTTGTTCGGCCATGTAGGAACTTCGCACTAGAGGGCCAGCTTCGACATGTCCAAACCCTAGTGATTCTCCAATGGATTTGTATTCCTCAAATTTTCCGGGAAGAATGTATTCGACAACTTCCAGGTGTTTCATAGTGGGTCGTAAATATTGGCCGAGGGAGAAAATTTTACATCCAACGTTAACTAAATCTTTCATGGCTTGGATCACTTCTTCTTCGGTTTCGCCCATTCCAAGCATCATTCCGCTTTTAGTGATCAGTCCATAACGAGTGTTTGCGATTTCTAATGTCTTGAGAGACCAGTCATAACGACATTGTGGTCTCACGGATTCTTGTAATGAAGCAACGGTTTCCAAGTTATGTGCCAGAACATCGGGTCGCGCTTCGCAGACTTTTCCAATATGTTCTTCGTTACCTTGGAAATCTGGAATCAAAACTTCTATTTTTAGTGCGGGGCTTTTCTGACGGATTTTTATTATCGTCTGAGCCCAGTGTTCCGCTCCCCCATCGAGTAAATCATCACGATCCACCGAGGTGATGACAGCATACTTCAGATCCAACAGCGATAACATCTCCGCTACTTCTTCTGGCTCGTCTGCTTTTGGAGAATTCGGGCGTTCGGTTAATACGTCGCAAAATTTGCAAGCGCGGGTGCAAGCGTCGCCTAATATCATCAGAGTCAGCGTTCCCATATCCCAACAGGTTCCTACATTAGGACAAGACGCAGATTCGCAAACGGTATTGAGTCCATAACGTTTTAATAACCCTTTTAGTCGGAAAAAATTACGACCGCTGGGTAAAGGGGCTTTCAACCAATCAGGTAGTCTTCTTTGATTATTGGGTATTGGTTTGCCTAAAACGTTTTTTTCATTCTTTTCCATTTATTAAAACCGACTAAGGGTTTATCATTATGTAAATGCTTTCCCTACTCTAATTGGGGATTGGTATCCACGTAATCATAAATCGATACGCCCTCTTATGAAACTAAAAACCCCCAGTTTGATCATTTTTACTATGATTTCTTTAGCGGTTGGCACTTCTGGAGCCTGGTTTTTCGCCACTCTTGAGCACTTCTCCCGCAATTTAAGAGACCTCACATCAATGCTTTCCCTAATTAGCGGATTGGTCATGGCCGGATTTTTTATCGTCGTCGCTCTATCAAAGGTAGAACGCGAAGACGACGACCAAAGTTCCGAATCCGAAGCCCTTTAAAGTTAGCAAGATGTCCTCCCTGTCACGTTTCCTTCCAATGACGACGATTGACCGGTACATCATTAAAGAGCTGGTCAAAGTTTTCACTTTAAGCGTTGTCGCCCTAACTGCCATTCTCTTTCTCGATAAGATTCTGTTCCTTACTGAACTCATTATCAATAAAGGTGTGGAGCTGACCGAAGTCTGCTTAATGATGCTTTATATTTCTCCCGCGTTTTTGGCTTTGACCATACCCATGAGCGTTATGGTAGCTTCCGTTGTGGCTTTCAGCCAACTCTCTGCGGAAAGTGAACTAATCGCAATGCGAGCCAGCGGTTTTAGCTTTTTGAGGCTGATGAGACCGGTGCTGATTTTCTCCATCGCCGCCTATATTGCGACGAATTTCATCATGTTTTACGCGCTTCCCTGGGGAAATCAGTCATTTAAGCAAATCATTTACGATATTTTACAAAACAGGATCACCTTTGACATCAAGGCCAACGTCTTCAACAAAGACTTTGATAACCTGGTGATTCTGATAGACGGTAAAAAAAGCGACCACCACTTAAAAAATATATTCATCGCAGATTCGACTCAAACAGAAACGCCAAAAGTCATTTTAGCCGAAGAGGGTAAAATAGTCTCAGACTCTAAAACTCTTCGTATTAAGCTCAACTTGACCAATGGAACTATCCACGAACTGAGCGAACAAAGGCGGCATTACCAAATTTTAAAGTTTGACAGATACGACCTCACTTTGGCGTTGCCCCAATCGCAAGACTTGCAAAGAAAAGCTACGAAAGGGAATCGAGAACTATCTTTTAATGAACTACGAGAGAAAATTAAACGACTCAAGGCTGAGGGTTCCAAAACCAATTTTGAAGAAGTGGAATTGAGTAAAAAGTTTTCACTTCCTTTCACGTGCTTATTCTTTGGATTTATTGGCGCGCCGCTGGGCGTTAAGTCTAGCCGGTCTGGGAAATCTGGGAGTTTTTCAATCAGCGCAGTCGCCATTTTGGTTTATTATGTCGGCTTGATCGCCACACAAAACTTAGGAGGTATGGGTAAGCTCCCCCCACTGCTCTCCGTTTGGATACCCGACATCATAGCGATGATTATCGCTTACTATTTAGTTTCAAAAATGCATAAAGAAGTCCCCTTCACATTGTTAAATAGTATCGGAGATTTTCTCGTCATCAGCTTTCAAGGCGTCAAGTCCTGGTATGTCAAACGTTTTCAACCTATGCCTACCCGCTCACAGGGAACAAGAGTTGTAGGAAAAAGGCAAAAAAAAATCGACCAAACTACCCGAGGGATATTAAAAGGTAAAATGGCCAAATTGGAGTCTGACGAAGCCTCTGAATAAATTTTGAAAAGCGTCCTTTTATTTATTTTTATGGACATTAGTGAAAACTGCACAGCGCATTTTACTATTTAACTCCTATTTAGGATATGTTAGGTTTACATCTTTAGCTTCTTCTTTTAATACCATCTTTATTTTTCCCAAAATAAAATCATAGTAAAATCAAAAACAAACAAGTTTAGGTAAGGCTAAAAAACTCCCCAATAAGTTATACCGTAGTCGGAATGGCATTCAAATCGTCGCTGATGATAATTCTGGGTTGGGTCAGAACCTGCAAAAACTCCATACTAGACATGCTATTTTTCAAAAAGAACTCCTTACATAAGTTGAAGCCCTTATTACGTAAATTAATGTTTGTCTCACCAAATAGGATCAATAGACTTTATGTTTGAAAAAAATATTATCTCCAGTCGCCTCCCCTATACAAATATTTTTTTATACACAACTTTAATTATCTTCTTTTCTCTAGGTATTTTCCTTCGGTTAGAGTTATTAGATAATGTTTTGATACATCAGTTTTTAACGCGTGATTTTGACCGCACCTTCAATCTCTTTGAAGGAAATTATATTCCATTAGCTGGCGCAGAAACGACAAACGGAGGTAGACTTCCCGGTCCATTTTTATATTTTCTAATGGCGATTCCTCTATTTATACAAAAATCATATTATTCGATTTTTGTTTTTAATTTTATTTTAAATATAGGTTCCGTTGTTGGGTTTTTCTGGGTTATAAAGAAATATTTTGGAACTTCTGAAGGCGTGGTTGCAACAGTATTAGCTCTCATAAGCCTTCCCCACATGGGAGCGGTTCACTTTCCAATAAACCCCGCATTCATATTTCCATTTGTCCCCTTATTCCTATATTTATTTTTCGAGTTCGCTATAAATAAAAACGCTAAGTTTATCCCCTACATTATCTTAGTAGTTTCTCTAGGAATTCAGTTACATTATTCAGTCGCCACCTTATATTTTGTTCCCATTGCTTTTTTTTGTATTTTTAGACAAAAAATCCCTTTAAAAACAGTTTTTGTCAGCGCCTTAGTAGCCCTTGTTTGTTTCGCGCCCTATATAATCCATAAGCAAACTTCTTTTGTTCCTCAAAGCTCGGGAAATAAAGTTATCAAGGGGCTCGATAGGTATCCAACAGAAAAAGCCATAAAAATTCCTTTTCTAGGCAACACAATTGAGCGAATCACAATAGATAATAATTATCGTTGGAAAATTCCAAAAGCAGAAAAAATTGGATGGGTTTACTATGCAGTCACAACCCTTTCTTTTTGGTTTTTACTTTTTTATGTTTTGATTAAATGTAGAAAAAATGGCGCCCAAAATTACAGAAAAGAAATAGCAGTCCTTACACTATT
>CAWVUN010000232.1:0-3990 GCA_963932495.1 uncultured bacterium | reverse complement strand
GGGTTGGGCCTAAGTATTTCTAAGTTATTGATGGAGTTAATGAACGGTAAACTATTTTTTGAAATCCAAATTACTATTTGGGGTCTAATTTTTTTATTGAATTCCATATTTATAAAAACACATCCAGTCATATTAAAAAAATCAAAAATGACTTTTATAGCCTTAAAAGCTTTAGCAATGAAACTGAAAATGATTCTGAAGAAGAGGTGAACCTTTTAAAGACAGCATTACCAAGTTAATTGCGCTTGGATTTGTATAAAGCGGCCGAAGGGCACAATATCACCCAACTAGAAAAGGTAATTATCACTTTAAGTTCGCACAACGAGGAGGGGAAACTAATAGCTAAATTAGTTAAAAAACATTTTGGCCAATATGACATTCAAAAGATAATTAATATTTCAACCAAAATAAACTAAAACTCATAATATTTCCGGAGAGATTTAGAGCGATGTACTTTTAACTTCTGATTTACTTAGTGTTGATTATCCTAAATCTTCATCAGGGTTAATAGGTTTTTGGATTGTCGGTATGGTAAAGTTGAGAGCAGACGGAGCCTTGGAAGGAATTTTTCCAGGAGGTAATTTATTCTCGTCTCCCCCTATATCAATCTTTATTCTTCCTTTTCCAACCTTAACGGGGAATATTTTAGCGCACATTTCTGGATTTTGCGGACATTGCCCAGTAACAAGATCAAATCTCCATTCATGATTAGGACATATCAAAATACCCTCTTCAATCCTACCTTCTCCTAAAGAAGAACCGTTATGAAGACACTTATTATTGATCGCGTAATACTTTCCCTTATAATTAAATAAAGCAATCTCGTCTTTTCCTGCTGAGACGATGGCAGACTTACCTTTAGGCAAGTCCTCTTCACTCATAACGTCTATAAACTTAGCCATATATAGCACCCTTAATTAAGACCTGAAAATAAAAATTTATTTTGAAAATTAAAGTCGCTCGATATCTTTTTCTGGATTCATTTTTTCATATTCAAACTCGCAGTTATTATAAATAAAATTCAAAGTTTTTTGACCGCGCAGTTTGGACTTAGTGTGATTAAAGGTCGCTTGGTTCGCAAGCAATTTCTGTTTTACTTGATCTATGGTTTGTTTCGTCTGCGTGGCAAGAGCCTGGTATTCCCCTTCCATATCTGCTTCCGAAACAAATATTTTTTCCTCGTTAGCTATCTCTTCTAACAACATATAACCTTTAGTGTTGAATGCTGCTTTATCTCGCCATTCATTCTTAGCTTCTTCCTCTTCGAACCCAGAATTCTCAAGTTTCATACCTGATTCTGCAATTTGAAATTTCATCCCTTCGATCATAAACTTTAATTCCAAATCGATGATAGAATCTGGAGGCTCAAAATCACTGTCTTTAACCAACTTATCGAACAGCTTTTCCTTGATGCGTAGTTCTTCCTGCTGCTCTTTATAAGCTTGTTGATTAGTTTTTACTTTGCGCCGTAAATCTTCGGCTGATTCGGCACCTTCGCTCTTGGCAAACTCGTCGTTCAATTCAGGTAAAATCATTTTTTTAACTTCAAGAAGCTTAACCATAAAATGCGCCATATCTACATCTTCATCTTCCTTATCCCCAGGAAGCGGCATAGAAATCCGTCTCATTTTATTGTTCCAATTTGCAGGTAACGGCGTTCTTACTTCGAACTCCTCGTCTACTTTATGACCAACAACTTGCTCTTCAAAACCCGCAATCATCTTTTTGGAACCAATCCTCACCACATAATTTTCAGCACTACCATCCTCTAATGGTGCACCATGAAGAGCTCCTTCAAAGTTCATAGTGACAAAATCACCTATTTCAACTGCATGTGTTCCCTCGTGAGGTTCTAAATGCCCATAAGCTTCTAAAACATTATTCATAGCCATGTTCACTTCAGCTTCGGTAACTACGGCTTCTTTTTTTTGAATCTTTAACCCCTTATATTCACCTAGCGGAATATCTGGCTTGATATCAATCGTGACCGAAAAGCTTAAAGGAGCATCTTTTTTTATTTCAGACATTTCGTCATGATTCATCTCTGGAGGTCCCGCTGGAATCAATTTAGTTTCCATTAAAGCTTTGTTGTAATATTCCTGCATAAGTCCTTGGAACATCTCTCCAAGAGATTGAACCGGTGCTTGTTGCTCTAAAACATGCTGAGGAATTTTCCCCGACCTAAAACCTGGCATCTTAATTTTCTTATTTAGATCTCGATATGCTTCTTTAATCTTTTTAGAAACAATATCCTTAGGTATCTCAATTTTGAGTTTTCTTTTAAGAGTTCCGAGCTCTTCAATTTTACATTCCATCAATCTAAATCTCCAGCCTTATGCCTTTATCTGTTAACCATAAAATTATTTGGAAACCGGTTCTCCAAACTTTTCTGATATCAATCTATCCACTTCTAATTTCAACTGCACCAAAATTTCATCATAAGTAAAAGCACCCAATTCTTTAGGGCCTTCTTTCAAATTAACATGAGTAGGGCCACACCAAAGACCTAGGTCAGCGTCGTCAGTTTCTCCTGGACCGTTAACCCTACATCCCATTACTGCAATGGTGAGCTTATACTTTTCGGCGTATTTGGTTAGTGCCCGAACTTCTTGGGCTAATTCTACAAATTTTCCATTTTCTACTCTTGAGCAACTAGGGCAAGCAATGATATTTAAACCTTCCAGAAAATTTTCAGGAACGGATCGAAACCTACCTTCGCCAATATCTTTTAAAATTCCTCTTCCGACATCAATCTCCTGACCTTTTTCGTCGTCAGGCAATGTTAAAGAAACACGAATCGTATCACCTATACCTGCCGAAATTAATTGTTCGAAAGCTATTCTTGTTTTAATTATCCCTTCAGGAGGTAACCCCGCTTCGGTTACCCCTAAATGCAAAGGAACGTCCGGACGTAATTCGGAAAACCTCTGGTTAACTTCTATAACTTTTTGAGAGTCAGAATCTTTTAGAGAAACACAATAATCTACAAACTCTAAATCGTCTAACATCGCGCAATGGTCAACTGCGCATTGAATCATTCCTTCTAATTCATCGTGTTCAAACCTTTTTTTATAGTCTGGGTCAATCGAACCACAATTGACGCCAATCCTTATGGCACACCCATGTTCTTTTGCCGCTTGAACAATAAATTCAACTTTTTCGCGAATAGTTTTATCCTTATCTAGATGATAAAGATGCCCCGGGTTATAGCGAATCTTATTCACTAGAGGAGCTACAGTAGTAGCCAATCGATAATTCTCTTGTAAGTCTACAGAAAATACAGCATCGGAATTCTTTCTCAGCTCCCTTAAAGCTTCAACATCTTTTTCACTATCAACCGCAATTCTAATGACATCAGCACCTGCTAATTCTAGAATTTTGATTTGCTTTGCTGTGGCTTCAAGATCTTGAGTTCGCGTAGCGGTCATACTTTGAACGGCAACAGGAGCATTGCCTCCAATTGTCAAAGAGCCTATTTTTATTTTTCGACTTTTTCGGGTTTTCATGTTTCAAATTCCGTGGAGAGTTTTTTTGATCTAAAATAAGTGGGTTTCAATCTTTTATCTAAATAATTCTAATTCTTTCAACACGCTAAAAGCCATGATTTTAGCATTGTTATCCATTTTAAAGAATGGGATTATTTACTTTTTCGACCGAACTTGTTAAATCTCCTTAATTCACTCCTTCCATATTTAAGGAGTTTGAATCGGGCTCTTCTTGACAATCTCTGTTTCTTCTTGATTTTTCAAGCTTCTACTCGATTTTAAGCGTTCTTCTGGGCGCAAAATGAAAAGACTCCAAGAAATTCCGGGAATTAAAAAAATAAGGGAAAAGTAACCAGCAATATCTTGGGGCGAACTTCCCCAGGTATCTGACGCAAATCCCACAAACCAATTACTTGCTGCCATTACTAAGGTCAATCCAGCCATTTCGATGCTAAAAATTCTACCTAAAAACCTACTATCAGCCTCCATATGTAATAACGCCGTG
>CAWVUN010000231.1:0-3995 GCA_963932495.1 uncultured bacterium | reverse complement strand
TCTCAAACTCGATATCAGCGAGTTCCATAAAATGCGCCTTGAACAACCTGAATATCTAGCTCTATTTTGGCTATTGCCTTTATACATAGCATTTACTTATTGGGCAAATCTCCAGTTCAAAAAAAAATTAGACGCTTTTTCTAATCCCAAAATACAATCGGCGATAATAAACCCAATCACCAAAAAAAATCGAAAACGTAAATCTTTTCTAACGTTATTAGCCTTCGCGTGCCTCATTACCGCTCTTTGCAGACCACAATGGGGATTCCACTGGGAAGATTTAAAACAAAAAGGAATCGATATAGTTGTCGCGATGGATGTATCTTCAAGTATGTTAGCCGAAGATATTAAACCCAACCGTTTAGAGAGAGCCAAAAGAAAAGTTTCCGACCTAATTCAAATGCTTATGGGCGATAGGATTGGCCTCGTAGCCTTTGCGGGAGCAAGCTTCATTCAATGCCCTCTCACTTTAGATTACTCTGCCGCAAAAATTTTTCTAGATATATTAGACGCTGACCTCATTCCCATACCTGGGACTGATTTAGGGTCGGCCATATTAAAATCATTACAAACGTTCAAAGACGAGGACAACACATCAAAAGTCATCCTGCTCATAACAGACGGGGAAGATCATGGCAAGAAGTTGCCGGAGGCCTTCAAAAAAGCAAAAGAAATGGGAGTTAGAATTTTTGCTATCGGCGTGGGCGGAGATATTGGAGCTCCTATTCCAAAAAAGACAGGACCAGGATTCAAGGTCGATAGACAAGGAGAGGTCACTCTTTCTAAACTCGACGAAAATGCGCTCCAAACTGTTGCGATTGAAACTGGGGGAGCCTACGTGAGATCGGTAACAGGAGATATGGATCTAAAAAAAATCTATATAGAAAAGATTAAAGGTCAATTGAATGACAAAGAATTAAAAAGCGGTCGTAGAAAAGTTTGGCAAGATCGATTTCAATGGTTTCTCCTTGCGGCTCTAATTCTGCTAGCACTTGAATCTTCTCAAAAAGAAAAATCTAGATCCTCAAATCCTATGGAAAAAGCTTAACTTTTAAGACCAAGTTTTTCAATTTGATTTAATAAAATTTCCAAGTAAACTTTTTTAAAAAGACCTTTAAAATTTAATTTTGGCTATGAAGATAACTATCGCTCTCATTTTTATTCTATCAATGTTCATAGAAGTAGCTACCGCACAAATTGCAGAACCCTTAGCGGAAGTAGGACAGTCTAACTACATAAAAGGAGACTTCCAAGAAGCTGCTAACAGTTTCGGATCGGCTTTCGAGCAATCCCCCAACGACGCTTCCTTGGCCTATAATTTAGCTAATAGTCAATATCGCTTAGGTCAATTCGATCAAGCATTGCAGACCTATAACCAAGCAGTTACTATTTCCCAAGATTCCAAGCTGAAACAAAAAGCTTACTATAATGCAGGCAACTCCTTATTCAACCTTGGTAAAGTTGATCAAGCTATCGACTCCTACAAAAAAGCTTTAGAATTAAATCCTGACGATATTGATGCAAAATTCAATTTAGAATTTGCTAGAGAACAACTAAAAAAAAATCAGCAAAACTCACAAGATAAAAACGACAAAAACAAATCTGACTCCAAGGACCAACAAGACTCAAAAGATAAAGACCCCTCCAAAGACTCTGAATCAGACGAAGAAAACAAAGACGATAAAAACTCACAACAAAACGAAGGATCTCCTTCTCAAAAAAAAAGCGACTCGAACAATCAAAATGCTGATCCACCAGAAGATCCACCTGAAGAAAACTCAATGAACGCAAAACAAGAACAAGAAAAGGCGGACAGCGAAGCCGCGGCTTCACAAGCAAAACAGCCTGAAGGACTTTCTAAGGAACAAGCCGAACAATGGCTTTTGTCAATAAACGAAAACCTGAAAAAATACGGGCAAATGCAAGCAAGCAAACTTCGTCCAAGCCCAGGTTACAACGGCAAAGATTGGTAAGAAACTCATGTCAGCAAGGTTACATCAAACGGTAAAAATACTATTTTTCGTCTTTTGCATTTCGCTTAGCTCCAATAGCGCCATAGCTAGCGATATTTCAATTTCCGCAGAAATCGACAAAAACGTAGGCACTTTGGAAGACGTTTTTAATTTTACGGTCACAGTTAGAGGGCCACGAAACTCTCCACCTCCTTCTTTACCTCCTCTTCCAGATTTTACTTTGAGGAAAGCAGGTACCCAGTCATCCATCACTATTGTGAATGGTAAGATGACCGCATCAACAACCCATAACTTTTTGTTAACGCCCACCAAAACAGGAAAATTTGCTATTGAGCCCTCCACACTTGAATATAAGGGCAAAATATATTCCTCTAACGCGATTCAGGTTGAAGTTAGCAATGCCCCTCAGAGGTCCACTCAAAACGAAGCTCCGGTTTTTTCAGAGACCTTTGTCTCCAATGAAAACCCGTTTGTAAACGAACAAATAACTCTGACATTCAAGTTACATCGGAAGGTTGAAATAAAAAATATTCAATTAGATTTATCCTACGATAATTTTAGGAAAGAATCGTTGGGGAAATCAAAAGAATACGCACGAACATTAAATGGCGTTCGATATATAACCAGCGAACTTGTAACGGCTTTATTTCCCACCCGACCAGGACCAGCTGAAATTCCTGGAGCAGCCGTTAATTTGGATTTAGTATTACGAGACCGCCGACGTCAAACTCGAGATCCTTTCAATCGATTTTTTAACGATCCGTTCTTTGGTAATGCTGGCCGATTGCAACACAAAGTTATTCGAACCCAACCAATTTCATTAAATATTCGTCCATTACCCAAAGAGAGCAAACCATCTTCTTTTTCAAATCTTGTTGGGAAATTTAATATCACTGCCACGATAGGAAAACAAAAAATAAAAGTAGGAGACACATCTACTCTCACCGTAAAAATTGCTGGCATGGGAAATATTCAAGACGCTATTTTTTCGCTTCCAAACCTTTCTGAAAAATTCAAGACCTATCCGGACGAACCACAATTAGAAAAAGCCGTTAAAGACCAACAGTTCTATGGGGAAAAAACGTTTAAATTTGCCCTTGTCCCTCTAAAAAAAGGCGACTTTCAAATCCCAGCGCTAACGCTTTCATACTTCGAACCTGATGTGGAAAGCTATGTATCCGTCCAAACCAACCCCATTTCATTAGAAATTCTAGATGCGGATAATGAAGAAAAAATGAATATGGTCGAATCAAACAATAAAACTACTAATAAAATTAAAATTCTAGGCACAGATATTTTCCCTAACCACAACTTATTGGAAGACTTCTCAAATCAAAAACCAAATTCTCAAACTGTTTCTTTTTACTATGCCAGTGGATTCGCTCCTATACTAATTTATCTAGTCCTTATCGCTTTTACTCGCCAGAAAATGCGTCTCAAAAATGACCTTGCATTTGCACGCAGTAAGAAAGCTTATAAATTGGCGAGTAAAAAATTAGAATCACTTTCGCCAATCAATGGAAACTTAAAAACTTTTGTTCAAGAACTTTCTCAAGTTGTAAGAGAATATATTGGAGATAAATTTAATTTAAACGGAGCGGCCTTTACTTCAAATGAAGTAATAGAAAAACTTAAAGACAGGAGTTTTCCCGAAGATCAGATTATTCCAATTAAAAACTTATTAGAAGAGTTTGAGAATATCCAATATGGAGGGACTGGCAATGCTGCAATCTCCCCGGAAAGTCTATTGAACAAATCCATCGAAACTATGAAGAGATTAGAAAAAACGCCATGACACCAAAGTCTATTATTTCCATAGCTTTACTCTCGATACATTTGCTTGTTGTGCCATGTTTTTCTTCAGAGAATAACGATTTGTCTCGAATCGCTTTGGCTAATGATTTAGCTTTAAAAGCAAACTATGACGAGGCACTTGCTATTTATGAAGAATTAACATCTGAGGGTTTTGAAAACTCGTTTCTATTTTACAACATGGCAAACATTTACTACCGACTTGGAAAG
>CAWVUN010000230.1:0-4027 GCA_963932495.1 uncultured bacterium | reverse complement strand
TATACCTAATTCTTTAACTGAGAATTCAACTGAAGTGAGTTTCGAGATTTTTTCTTTGTAGCTTTGAGGAAGCTCTATCACCGCTTTTAATTTTGAAGATCCGATCATCTCCAATATAGGTGTTCCGGAGCTGGCAAAGGATCCTTGTTCAATTTTTTTAGATAAAATAATGCCGTCAAAAGGGGCTTTGATTACTGTTTTTGATAACGCTAGTTTTGCTCTTTCCAATTGTCTGGCAGCTGATTCACGATCTGAATCTTTTTGAGAGATATCTTCTTCTCTAGATTTTAAAGCTGCATTAAGCGCGGCTTGATTTGAAGAAAGAATTTCTTTGGCCTGACGAACGCGATCGTTGGCAATATCAAGAGCCGACTGCGAAAGAACTTTTTCATCGACTAAACGTTGTGTCCTCGCTCTTTCTTTTAGAGATAGATCGAGTCCGCTTTGAGACGCACGAGTTTGAGCTCGTAACTTTTCTTTTTCCTCTGGGCGTAATCCACGGGTGGTTTTATCGTATTCTTGGTCAGCAGCAGAAAAATCGGCTTCTAATTTTTTGATTTCTAATAGGTAATCTCTAGGGTCGATAGAGACAAGTTTTTGACCTACTTTGACCCTTTTCCCTTCCTGGAAATAGATGCCAATTAATTTACCGCTAACCTCGGAAGTGACAACTACTCGTTGTTCAGCTTGAATATTGCCAATAGCTCTTATTTCTTCAACAACGTCACGAAAAAGAGGCTTGCCCAATTGAACAGGCAAAATCAATTCACGTTTCCCACCAGGTTGTTTGTTTTCCGGTTCAGGAGTATTACAAGCGCAACAAAAAAAGGCTAAATATATAAAAAATAAACGTTTCAAGAGTAACCGAGTCTTTCTTTAATTTGTTATAATCCAAAAATCAAATTTTTAGTTTAACTATTTTCCGATCTAATTTTCTATGCTTACAGCCCTATCTGTTAATTGTCGTTCGTCCCGGCTTGTTTATCCATGCACTGACTTTGATTATAAATTGATCGATGCTGGAGATTTTAAAAAACTCGAATTGCTTGGTAGCCATTATATTGTCAGACCAGCTCCTCAAGCTATATGGCCTCGTAAACTTGCAGAGGAAGAATGGCAAAAATCTGAGGCTGAATACGAATATTTTAAAGGCAAAGAAACCGGCGGTTCATGGAACTTTTATTCGTTATTTCCTGAAGAAGGGTGGACTCTTAAGTTTCAGGATTTGTCTCTAAAGGTCAATCCGACGGGTTTTGGTCATATCGGTTTATTTGCTGAACAAGCTCCAAACTGGTTATGGATTCGAGAACAAACGAAACAAATTAAAGATGCCAATATTTTGAACTTATTTGGTTATACAGGTGCTAGCACATTGTCCGCTGCAGCCGGAGGAGCGCGTGTCACTCATATTGACGCTTCTAAACCGTCGATTGCTTGGGCACGACAAAACCAAGAATTATCAGGACTAGGAGATAGTCCAATTCGATGGATTGTCGACGATGCCGTTAAATTTCTGAAGAGAGAAATTCGACGTGGTAATCGGTACAATGGAATCGTTATGGATCCTCCTACCTTTGGCCGTGGAACTAAGAACGAAGTCTGGAAAATTGAAAAAAATCTTCCAGAATTGCTTCAGTTGTGTCGCAAAATTTTAGTGCCGGAACCCTCCTTTATATTAATAACGACTCATAGCCCAGGTTTTTCCTCTCTAACTTTAGAAAATCTTCTTTTAAGTTATTTGATAGCTCCAGGGCAAGGTGAAATCGAGTCAGGAGAAATGTTTATTTTGGAAGATAAATTTAATACGACTCTCCCAAGTGGTTTTTTCTCTCGTTGGGTGCAAAGCTAGTAACCTTCCAACACATATTCAAATCCACCAGTAGGAATTAAATGGCAAATCTATTAGCCATTTTTTATTCTTGATTCTTAATTGATATAAAAATCCTTGTTTTATTGATATTTATCGGGATTGTCTCAATAAATCTAAAGCAAAAAATCTATTTGCTTTCATAGGTTTATCATTTGTGACTAAATTACCCTATGCATTTTAATATCGCCATAAAGCATTGATTTATTTATTATTAACTCATTTTATTTATAAGTTTATGGCGACGCCATAATTTTGTTGAATTAAAAGGAATGAAGGTTGCTTAAGTATTGATTAATTAGACTTTAACATTTTTTTGGAGGTAAGTTTGGAGTTTTATGAAAAAGTTGCCGAAAAGGATTTAAGAAGCCATTTGGAATTGACCGATGTCGTAGCCCCTAAATGGTTAAAAGATTTTGAAAAGTTTTGGCTGATGAATGAAGAAGTTGGTTTTAATTATTCATTTACAGGGGATCAAAATACGAGAAGGTTAGAATCAAGGGAAAAGAGGAAATCAATGGTAAAAGACTCTATTGCTGAATTTTGGAAAAATGCTGATTGTTTATTAGATGAGGTAATTTCTCGTAACTCAATTTTAAAACTGTTGATCCAAATTAGAGAGACTCTTGAAGATGCTTCTGTTTCTGCTCAAGCTATTAATGAGAGAAAGCCGATGCAAGTAATTGCGTCGATGGGTTAGCTGAATTTGCTCAAACTTTACGAATGGCTGCTTAATTATTGGCACATAATTGATAAAGGTTGCCCGCAAATTTAATTGTTGGTTTTGCCTTTAATCAATTTAACCGATAGTATTTTATCAATTGCCTATCAAAGTGATGTTCGAAGAAGAGCGTCTAGGTTTTTACTATAAAAATCACGGACTTTTGAAGTTGTATCTCTATACTCTTCGAGCATTTGTTCTGCAGGATTTTTTTCTTTAGTTTCTTTATATCCAAGTAGCTTTGCAAGGGAAGTTTGGTTTTCGGATTTTTTTGAAATGTTGCTCGATTCGCTTTGATCTAGGATTCTTAGAGCGCACTCTAAATTTCTTAAGAATAGATATTGTTGCTTAAGGTTTTCTGCGGCGGAGTGGTCTAATACACCTAATGCAGCGAAAGCTTCAAGAGTGTGCAGCGTATTTGTCTGCCTGAATTGTAGACTTTTATACCCGTGCATGAGTTGTAATATTTGGACTGTAAACTCAATGTCTGCCAAACCCCCATAGCCTAACTTTACGTTCTTTCCTTTTTTTATTTCTTTTGCAATTTCTTTTTCCATTCTTTCACGTAGTCGCGCAATCTCAATTAGAGAACTGTATTCTAGTTTTGGTTTATAGGTAAATTTTTGGGCTACTTCTATGAAACGTTTTCCCAAGGTTTCATCGCCTGCAATAAAGCGGGCTCGAGTCATCGCCTGTTGTTCCCATATCCTTCCTCGAGACTTGAAATAGTTTTCATACCCTTGGATCGAGTGAGCAATCCATCCTTGATTTCCTTCTGGCCTAAGGTTGGTGTCAATTTTATATGCTATCCCCTCAACTGTTGTCTCGGCTGAAAGCGAATATATAATTTGGGCAAGTCGCATATAACGAGGCGTAGCTGCATTTTCTGGATCGATAGGAGGAGATTTTTCACTTTCATCATAAACGAAAATAATATCAAGATCAGATCCAAAGTTAAGCTCGTTACCTCCTAATTTTCCTAGCCCAAAAATTGCGAATTTATTCAGGTCAATTGATTCATTACCAATTTCGGCCTTAGCAGTTCTAAGAGCTGCCTGAAGAAATATATCCGCTACTGTGGATAAGTCGGTTAATGTTCCGATTAGGTCTGTTTCCTGTATTAGATAACGAACACCTATACGTAATTCTTCTCCTTTTTTAAACTTACGTAAAATTTCTTTTTTAGTTTTTAAATTGGAAGCCGATTCAAGGTTTTGGATTAATTCATCATATATCTTTTCAGGATGTTTGAATCTGTAAATTGACTCGCTAGAAATGAGAACGTCCAAATATTCTGGACGACGAATCATGACATTGGATAATCCGTCGCTTGATCCAAATAGAACTAGTAGAATTTCTAAAAACTTTGGATTGTCGATAAAAATAGCAAAAAAGGTTTCTCTAGCTTGACTGGCTTCTATAAATTTAACAAAATTTTC
>CAWVUN010000229.1:0-4030 GCA_963932495.1 uncultured bacterium | reverse complement strand
CGCAGTCCATATTGTTCGCTCACAAGTTATTATCAAGGACAGCCTATTTGAAAACGCTTTTATGGACGCACTAGATTTGGATTTGGTCAACGGAAAAATTATTAATAGCGATTTCATTAACCCTGGTAATGATGCTGTGGATATTAGCATGGGAGAAGTTTCAATAAATGGTGGAAGATTCTCTGGAGCCAAAGATAAATGTATCAGCGCGGGAGAAGGAACACGAACCCATGTTCGCGACGTATCTTTTGAATTTTGCCAAAACGGAATCGCTGTTAAGGACACATCTCATCTAGTTTTAGAAAATGCCGTATTCCGCAGATGCTTCATTGCCTGGAACTCCTACAAAAAAAAATGGCGATGGAAAATGGGAGGAACCGGCATAATTAAAAATTCACAATTTATCAATTCCACCGAAGCTGATATTGCTGGAGATAAGTTCAGCTCCGTAATTTTATCCAGCCCTAATCCAACTAATTTAAAAACCAAAGGGGATATTGTTGTCACAAATACTAATCCCACTTAATATATGCCAACATGTTTACAAAACCGCGTTACGAATTTAAATATATAATTTCCCTAGATGAAATGAGAGCCTTTCAAAATCGGTTAGATGGCGTTATGGAGCTCGATCCCAACGCTATAGATGGAGGTTATCACGTAAATTCTATCTATTACGATACCCAAGACTTGAGTTGTTATTATGAAAAAATCGACGGAGAAAAAAGGCGATTTAAAGTCCGAGTCCGCTGGTACGGGGAACTAGAAAAGGAATCGGATCTTAGCTCGCTCAGCTTGTTCGCAGAAATCAAACATCGCAACAACGACACTAACTTTAAAAACCGGCTGAAACTTCCGGGAAAATATCTGCCCGGATTCTCCGAGAACCAACAGCAATTACTCCGGTTGAGCCAATATGCTGAGAAAAAAGATCTGCTCGAAGCCACCACTATCGAGCATATTGTTAGCCAGAGGTTATTCATGCCACTTAATATAGTTAGTTATCACCGAAAAGCCTATCTATGCAGAATCAATCCCCAACTACGCATCACCTTTGACACCAGTCTGCGCGCTTTTGGAACTAAAAACATTTTAAACGTTTCTTCTTCAAATGGGATCACTGTCCTCCCTAAGGATATCTGCGTCCTTGAACTCAAATTCAACTGGGCTATACCGCTGTGGCTACTGGAGATCACGCGTGAAGTGGGACTCAACTTACGTCGCTTCTCAAAATACGCAGCCGGTCTGGAAAAGCTATATCCGGAATTCACCATGCGTAGCATCCGGTATCAAGAGTTTTTGTAATATTAAACTGAGCGTTAACTACCAGCGAAAATTTCCGCAACACGCTTAGTATCTTTATTACAAAACCTGCGAGACCCGTAGGGAAGCGAAAGCAGATATTTTTAGACATATCAAAGTCTTTTATAACAGGAAACTACCTCATTCCCATCTCGTCTATCCAAGCCAGATTGAGTTCAGGAAATTACAATGCGCGGCTTAACTTTGTATCCACTTATTATTTGGAGGAAGAAGCAAGTCTCTCTCCTTCTATAAAACATAAAGGGGATTCCAGAGATACATCCAATATTTGATTAACTATAAATTGTGTTTTAAAATTTCCTTAAAAACTTTCCCTTATATCAATTCGACATTATATTCAAGCACTTCCTCTCCAAACCTCAATAAGAGAAATAAACTTTAGCAGTGAAATTAAGTATTCATTGGCGATAAATACTTAACCCGATTGCGGAGGTGATATTTATATTCTAATTAAAAATCAAATAAGAAATCGACAATTAAGATCGTAAAAAATAACCAAACTTTTTATAGAAAACTTAAAGTTATAGAAAAAGGAATTTAATCATTTTCTACAATTTTTTTACCTTTAATCTTTAAGACAAATAATTTTTTTTCAGAATCGCCATTCGAAACAAAAGTTGTCATCCCAGAAACACCAGGAAAGTCATCTGTCTTTCGAAGTTTAGAATAAAAATCCAAACGGTTATTTACTTTTGAACGAACTATTTCTAAAAAAATGCTAGCACTATCGTAGGCCTGTGCCGAAAGTATATTAGGGGAATCGCCAAAAGTTGCTTCAAATCTAGAAATAAATTCTCTTACCGCTGTTTTTTTTGATTCTTTAAAAAAGCCATCCGCAAAAATACTCTTACCTTGCATATATTTTCCCGCTACTTTAATTAAGTCTGCATGATTCCAACCATTCCCACCTAAAAAAGTTACTTGGTCAATATTATAAAAAATCATTTGAGGAATAATTAAACTTACTTTATCGTAAAACCCCGGAATAAAAATGGCATCGTAGCTCAGCTCTAAAGAAACTTTTAAACCTTCAATTCTATCTTCATTAAACAACCCTTGTTCAATAATCGGCTTAGAAAAAGGAACGTTACCTTTGTAATTAGTTTTTTTATCTTCTTCATCTAATTTTTTTAGAGTCAATTTCTTAAGTTGTTTATCAGAAATTCCTCCGATTTCTAATATTTGATTTTTAAAATCATTTTGGCTACGCTGGTATGAAACAACCGCAACCACTTCAGCTCCTAATCCTTCAACTTCATCCATAAAAGCATCTTTTAACTCTTGCCCAAAGTTTGCTTCTGGATGAAAAATAACAAAGCGACGAAGCCCTAACTCATTAACCGCATATTCAGCAAGAAATTTCCCTTGAATAGGACGAGTCATTGCATTTCTAAAAACATATGGACTCAGATCTGTTAACCTGGCTGAAGATGCCGTAGGGGTTAATATAGGTAGGTCATACTTTTCTGCAAAGGGTACTATCTTTTTAACATTACCGCTTAAAACCGGTCCTATAACTCCAATCACATTGGGATCTATTGCCAACTCTTCTAAATCACTCATCAAAGTCGCATCTGATCCAGAATCTTTGACAACTAACTCAACACCAACTTTTTCATCAGGAGAAAGATTATTAAACGCTAACTGAATCCCCTGCAAAACTTGTTGTCCTGTTATGGCTCTTTTCCCAGTCAAAGGTAATACAGCGCCAATTTTTATGGCTCTAAATTTTTCGGACTTTTTAGCTTGCGCCAACATTTGCGTGGCTTCTGCTTGAAAAACATGCTTAGGAAAGGTTTCAACAAACTGAGTAAGAGCTCCAATATAACTATTTATATTTCTTTCCAATCGAAAAATACTTATTAGTTTCCAAAGAGCTAAATCAACAGGAAACTCTGTTCTATATTTTTGAATAATAGAAAACAATTTTTCTTTATTAAGGTCTTCATCAATTATTCTTTTTGTTACTTGTAACGTTTGTTCTTTTGTCCTTCTATCAGAAATTCTTTTGTATACTTCTCTCAAACGATCTATTGCTTTGTCGTAATCGAATTTTTTCCGATCAATTCGTCCAAGATAAAATAAAGCATTTAACTTCTCTTTATCGTCAGGGTTTTGACCTAACTCGCTAATAAATATTCTTTCTGCTTCTTCGAATCTGTCCAAGTGAAAATAACTAGCCCCCATTAATAAAAGAGCATTGTGCTCAACTGGCGTCCCAGGATAGTTATCCAACAAATAACGAAAATATTTCAGCGCTGTTAAATAATATTTATTTTCAAAATCTATTTGCCCAAGCCGAAACACAGAACGATCAACATTCTTATTTTCTCGGTTTTCTTCAATAAACTTTTCATAAACTTGTTTTGCTTCTGAAAATTTTCCCACCCGGAATAAATACTCTGCGTGGCTAAAATTTGCTTTTCCTAAGGGAATAACGTGAGGTACGACAATAGAGGTTTTCGCCGAAATGTCAGGTGAATCTATGGCGTCTGCAAAAGAAAAGTTAGTCTCTTGAGCAAAGGCTGTACAAAATAAGGCAAGTGAAATGATAAAAGCGTTTAACATTAAAAACCATATTTTTAAGGCAAACCTAAAAAGCATATTTTTCCAATATCTTCCAAGTAACAGAATTGAGTTTTTGAACGCTCTTCATTCTTCTTCCACATCTGTTCTAACAGTAATTTTATATTTCTGCATACGATAT
>CAWVUN010000228.1:0-4035 GCA_963932495.1 uncultured bacterium | reverse complement strand
TTTAATTGATGAAAAGTCATCTAAGTCTTTGTCGTTAAACTAAGTCTAGAGTAAATAATAAAGGAACTTTCCCTATGTCGGAGATACGTAAACCATCTTTGAAATCAAGCGAAGGAGCTTGGATCCAATCTATGGAGCAATATCGTGAAATATACGAACGCTCCATAAACGAACCAGATATTTTTTGGGCGGGAGAAGCTGAGAAGTTTACCTGGTTTAAGAAATGGGAAAAAGTTAGAGATTATAATTACGACGTTCGCGAAGGGAAAATTTTTATAGAGTGGTTTAAAGGCGCAAAAACGAACATAACTGTAAATTGTATTGACCGATATTTGGAAACTAGAGGCGACCAAGTAGCTATCCTTTGGGAAGGTAATGAGCCAGGAGAAAATCAGAGTCTAACTTATAAACAATTGTACGAAGAGGTTTGCAAATTTGGGAATGTTCTAAAAAAGCATGGCGCAAAAAAAGGCGACCGTATTTCCATTTATATGCCAATGATTCCTGAGTTGGCGATTGCAATGCTTGCTTGCGCTAGAATTGGAGCGGTTCATTCTATAGTATTTGGCGGTTTTTCTGCAAATGCTCTTGGCGATCGTATTGCCGATTCTGAATGTTCAATAGTTGTCACAGCCGACGGTTCTTACCGTGGCGCGAAACCTATTCCCTTAAAGTCTGCGGCAGACGAAGCTATAATTCATGCTGAAAAGCAAGGAGCCAAGGTTGAAGCTTGTATTGTCTCTAAAAGAGTAGGGGATAAGATTCCTATTGAAATGGTCGATGGTCGCGATTTCTGGTGGGAAACTGAAATGGCTACCGCGGATTCAAGTTGTGAGCCGGAGCAGATGGATGCGGAAGATCCTTTGTTTATTTTATACACTTCTGGGTCGACAGGAAAACCAAAAGGCGTTCAGCACAATGTAGGCGGTTATATGGTTTATTCTGCTCTCACCCATAAATACATTTTTGATTATCATGATGGCGATATTTGGTGGTGTACTGCCGATATTGGATGGGTAACGGGACATTCTTATATCATTTATGGGCCTCTGGGCAATGGCGCAACGACCATTATGTTTGAAGGCGTTCCAACTTACCCTGATGCTGGAAGGTTTTGGGCCACAGTTGAAAAACATAAAGTGACTCAGTTTTACACGGCTCCAACAGCCATCCGCGCATTGATGTCGCATGGCGAAGAGATTCCCGCCAAATACGATTTATCCTCGTTAAAGGTTTTGGGATCTGTTGGCGAACCCATTAACCCAGAAGCTTGGCGATGGTATTGCCGAAATATTGGAAAAGGAAACTGCCCCATTGTTGATACTTGGTGGCAGACTGAAACAGGAGGGATATTAATCAGTCCTTTGCCTGGTTGCACGCCTACGAAGCCAGGCTCTGCAACTTTGCCATTTTTTGGAGTGAAGCCTGTAGTGATTGAACCTGAAACTGGAAAAGTTATAGAAGGTAATGGAGTCTCAGGCGTACTTGCATTATCTGATACATGGCCAGGGCAGATGCGAACGGTTTATGGAGATCACGAGCGATTTGAAGATACTTATTTTAAAATGTATCCAGGATATTATTTTACTGGGGATGGGTGTCGTCGAGACGAAGATGGTTATTATTGGGTAACTGGACGAGTAGACGATGTAATTAATGTTTCTGGCCATCGAATGGGAACGGCTGAGGTGGAATCTGGGCTGGTTTTACATAAAGCAGTAGCCGAAGCAGCTGTGGTTGGTTTTCCTCACGATATTAAAGGACAAGGTATATATGCTTACGTGACTTTGATGGAAGGCCAAGAATATACCGAAGAATTGAAAAAAGAATTGATTAGTTTTGTGCGAAAAGAAATTGGGCCTATTGCCGCTCCTGATATTATTCATTGGGCTCCAGGCTTGCCAAAAACTCGGTCTGGAAAAATAATGAGAAGAATTCTGAGAAAGATAGCTGCAGATGAAGCTGAACAACTGGGAGACGTTTCTACCTTGGCTGATCCATCGGTTGTGGAAAACTTAAGGGACACTTATAGAAAAGTTTGAGGAGAGGCTAGGGTATGGAGTTGAATGCGTCGATTCAACCCCATAATTTTTACTATTTGTAAAAAATAGAAAAGTTGCCCTTCCTCCCCAAAAGTTCGCAGCGTAGTAAAAACCGCTGGTAAAACGGAAGTTTCTATTATATTCAAATTTTTCAATTTTTCAAACAATATTTTTGATTTTATTGGAGTTAAGGTCACAAAGGCTGACTTCGATTTATGATTTTACCTCTAGAAAACCGCTTTCCAGTTTCTTTTCTTTTTAATTTTTCTCGAATGGCTAATTGCTTAGCTTGATTTAATCCGACATGGGCTGAGTTGTTAAGTGGTTGCAATCTTATAGCTTTTGTAAAAGCCCCTCGCGACTGCGCTAATTTCTTTAGTTTCAAATAGCTCCAGCCCAATCCCTCGTGAATTGATGTCCAATTTGGTCTATTTTCCAGTTCGCTATTAAATTCAGCGATAGCTCGATTATATTGACCTAGGTAATAATAACTCCAGCCGAGCTTAGTTTGTGCGTTTGTCTCATTTTCATAAGGGGCAATTGCTGAATTATCTTTGATCAATTCTCCAACGGTTTTAAGATCTTTATTAAGGGTCATACTTTGCTTTAAATATAAAACAGACTTATTATAGTTTTTTAACTTATAGCTGCTAAACCCAAGTCCTTTAAAGGTTTCTGAGCTATCAGGTTTTCGTTTTAAAGCGACTTGAAATAGATACCTAGATTTCTCGTATCGACCTTGACGATAGTAAGCCCATCCAAATTCATTATACACTTGCCAACCGAAACGCTCTAAATCAAGAACTTTGCTAAATTCTTGGGTTAGAGCTAAATCGGGTTCTAAAGTGATTGCTTTTACAAAATATTCAACCGCTAAGTCGGGATTTGCTTTTTGGTAATTAATCCAACCAAGTCCCATGAAAGAAGAAGCTCTTAGTGGGTCTTTTACTATATTTTCTTGAAAAATTTCTTTAGCTTCCTTAAGGTTAAAGCTTTGTAAAATAGCCCAATCCAATTTATAGCGTATGTCTTTTTGATTTGGTTTTATTGAGTCTGCCAACTCCAAGAATTCTGCTGCTTTTTTATAATTTCTTAAATTATAATTGGAGAGTCCTAATCCAAGTGCTGCGTCATATTGGAATTTGTCGTGCTCAATGGCGATTTTGAATTTTCTGATAGCTATCTCATATTGCTTTTTCCCGTAAAAGCTCCAGCCAAATCCGTTATAGGCTTCCGCTATACTATGAGAAGACTGATACTTCCCTTTAGGATCATCGATATAATCCATGAAATACTGGGAAGCGGCTTTGAAGTTTCCTCTTGAAAGTTCTTGATTACCTTTGAGTAGTAGGGGAGACGTTATTTTGTAAATTTCGTTTATTCCCAGTTGGGCGGCTTTATAGTTTGGGTCTATTTCTAAGGCTTTTCTAAAGTGATTTTCCGCATCTGGATAGAGGTCGTTTTTTATATCGATAATGGCTAAGTTAAGGTAAGGGTAGGCCCAATCAGGGTACTGTCTCTTCAGTTTCTTAAATTTGTTTTTAGCAATGACTAATTTATCCAAATTTAAGTAGTAGTCTGCGTATGCCGCTTTGTCTTTTTTGATTCTTTTGACAGATTCTATACCATCGACTGCTCCTTGAAACCCCTTAAATCTTTCTAGAACGGTTTTAAACATTTCTTCAGCTTCTAGAAATCTTCCATTTTGAATATAGCTCCAGGCTAAACCGTTTACAGAATCTAATCGGTCAGCGTCGTATAAACCTTCAAAAGTTTTAAGGGCTTTTTTAAGGTTCCCAAAGCGTAAGATCCTCCATGCTTCGTCGAAGTCTGTAAGAGTTTCTAGTGGCTGAAAAGCAGTTAAAGAACTTCTATAACGTGGGTGTTCAGCTTCCAAAGTAAAAAATTTTCGCGTGTCTTGCTTGACGATGGATTGGATATCATATTCTTCAAAGGCTTTTGAAATTATAATACTCTCAACACCTTTTTGAAA
>CAWVUN010000227.1:0-4050 GCA_963932495.1 uncultured bacterium | reverse complement strand
TTTTTTTCTAGCTCGACAAATTGGTTTTGCTCTTTTAGAGAATAATTAATTTTTTCGGAAACTTGATCGACTTTATTTTTTATCAGGTCGAGGAGCTGATCGTTTTCTATGATATTACGTAATTGGCTGGAGTTTTTTAATTCGTTCCAAACGCTTTCTAGAGCGTTGTGAACTAAGATACCGCGCTCCGACTCTTCAAAATCTGTTTCGGGAACAGATATAGGGTTTAAATCCAATCTATGCGCAGCAAAAGCTCGAAATGGGCAATTGGATTGATTTTTAATCAGTCTGTAACCGGAGCGGCTCCAATCTTTTCTTTTAGTAGAAATTTCTTCTGGAGATATAGGTATTTCAATATTTTCTTCAAAAGTTTCTAAAAGGTCTTCCGCTTTAAGTTGATGGTTAGGTTTATCTTGTCTTAAAGTTGATTTTTCTATCTCATTTGAAAATTGTTTGAGCAACGGACTTTTTCGAACTGCGATGTCTTTGTCCCAAATCGGATAACTAAAGATGGTGGATCGGGATTGGGCCCAGAATTGGGATAAAAGATTTTGAGTTAGAGCCAATTCCCATTCAGGAGTGGAATGAGGAAGCTTCAGTATTTTTTGAACGTTTAACGGGATGAATGGGTTTGGAGATGTTGGCGACGGAAGAGCGTCCGCGCTGGCGCCCAATACCCATACTTGATCAAATTTCATTCCGGCAGAGTTATTAAAGTCTATGATTTGAATGGGTTTGTTTTTCCTTTGCGTCTGAAACGATTTACCATCTGCGAAGCGTTTGAAAGTTTTCCAAGCCTGTTGTTTGGTTTGGAAGCCTAAAATATGATCCAGCGATGCTAATGCATCTAGGCATTCAGTCCAAGCGTCGTAAGCCAAAGTTGTACGCAAGGTAGTTTCTCTATCGCCGTTAGGCCATCCCAGTCGTCGTAACGTTTGCGAAAAAATGCGAGCCCAAATGCTCGGTTGTCGAGGTTCGCTGTCGCGTATAAAGAGAAACCAAATTTTAAGGTTTTTTTTCAGAGCGGGAAGGGTAAGAGGAAATACATCCGATCTTCCTAAATCGATTCTTAAGCGTTTTTCTCTGTGAAATTCTCTGTCGATCTTCCGACGCGGTTCTTGTTCCTTAACAAGTCCGGTGAAAAAAGGAGAGTGAAGGAATTCGGTAAAAGTTTCTAAAGAAATGTTTGGGCCGGAAGATAAAACCGATAAGGCTTGTTGAATAATAGGCTCTCTTGATAGTGGAGCAGCACTTTCAAAATTAAAAGGAGTTTCTTCGTTTAACCAGGGAAACGTGTATCTTGGAGAAAGTTCAGCGGTTAATTCTTTAGCTAGAGTTTCTTTATATTTAGAGTATTCGCATAGAATGATTCCAAAGGTCATTCCGGGTTCATAATGCTTGTATATATATTGAGCGCAGAGTTGGCATTCTTCACGAATCGATTTAGATTCAAAAATATGTGTAGAAGCGACAGCAGCGTTCTTGGAGCTCAACTGGATTTTATTGATCGGAAGACTTTTATCTGATAGTGCTTCAATCAATCGTTGGAGCGCAGGATTGAATTTAAAGAATCCAGAAAAAACTAAGGGGTCAAGAGGGAGAACAATTTGGCCGCTACGGACGCCATCATGAACGAGATTAGGTAATTCTGAAGGATCAATAGCTTCCAGTTGGTATAATTTTTCTTCGTATTTTTTGAACCATTTTAGAAAAGTTTCGGTCTCTAATGAAGTTGCAAAAGAGTCGTAAGTGGTTGGAATATCGTAAAGTTTAATATTATCGTAAGCTTTGGCGGCAGATTGAGCTAAATCCTCTAGTTGGAGGAGATTTATTTCTGAAAGTCTAAGGTCGTTTTCAATGATGGTTTCCCACAGTTTGAGAGATTGCGTTTTGGAAATCACATATTTGGAAGGCCAGGAAGAATCCCAAAGGTTTTTGAGCCAGACTTCTAAGGCAACAATATTTGGAGTTTCCCAAGCTTTCTGGCCAGTGACTGAAAAGGCTTTATTGTTGATATAAAGAAGCCAACGAGCTAGTTGAGAGGAAGCGGCAATGACGGTCGCGTTCTCGTGACCGGAAACTGACATACGTTAGCTCATTATTTAAGGCGTTTGGGAAACCCAGACTTCTCCGCCAGATGTTGTTTCGCGTTTCCAAATCGGGGCGACTCGTTTTAGCTCTGCAATAGCCCATTCGCAAGCGACAAAAGTTTCTTTCCGATGTTCGCCAGCAGCGACTATAAGAACGATGTTTTCTCCAATATCGATTTTACCGATTCGGTGAATGATGATCATGTCGATGATTTTATAATCCTTAATGGCTTGTTCACGGATTTCAGCGAGCTTCTTTTCTGCCATTTTGGGATAATGTTCGAAATTCAGTTCAGAAATGTTTTCGCCTTTATTCAGTTCGCGCCCAGTTCCTAAAAATGTGGTGATTCCTCCAATATTACGCGAAACGGTTTTAATGGCTTCAATCTCGTCAGTAACGACAAAATCTTCTTTTTGAATTCTTATTTTTGATTCTAAAGTTAAAGTAGACATTCCTTTTCCTCATCCGGAAATATATGAAACGTTAAAGAAGTTTATTATCTGTTATTTTATCTAACGGGGTCGTTTCCGTCAATAAAACCTGGAGAAATAAAAAAATCGAATAGATTTGATTTAGCGAAAAAATATATCTCTTTGATTTTTCCTCTGCATTTTTCCAGAATTAACGTTATATTTCAATGACACTGAATATACCCATTTTTTTAAAAAAATCTGGTTGAAATAAACTTTATTCTACCTATTTTATATACTTTGGTTTTTGTCGTCTCATTAATCGGCGTTCCAAAAACTGTGCAAGGTTCTGTGGATGAAGATCTGAAAGAAGTTACCCTACAACTTAAATGTAAGCATCAATTCCAATTTGCTGGATATTATGCGGCTATTAAAAAATATTTTTATCACGATGTATGGCTGAAAGTGATTTTAAAAGAGCCTGATCCGGGCTCGAATGCGGTGAGTCGCGTTGTATACGGTAAGGCAGAATTTGGAGTTTCCGGTTCGGACTTGATTTTGCGAAGGAGTCAAGGAACTCACGTTGTGGTTCTAGGGGAAATTTACCATCATTTGCCTTTGGCTTTGGTGGTCAAGTCGGGAATTAACCGGCTTGAACAATTATATGGCAAGCGTTTGGCTTTAGAAACTCATTCTGCGGAAATCGTTGCTATGTTTAAACAAGACGGTTTGGATGAGTCGCAGATTAAATTGACAGAGTATATGTTTCTCACGGAAGATTTATTAAAGAGAAAAATAGACGCTTTATCTATTTATACGTCCGATGAAATTTTTGATTTGCGCCAAACGCATTAAGATTGCACGTTTTTTTCACCGCAAGCGTATGGACTCAATTTTTATGGGGATATCCTGTTTACCTAAGAACGTATGCTTCTAAGCGAATCGGAAATCGTCGAAAATTTTCGCAAAGCTTGGCTTAAAGGATGGAATGATGCTCTAACGCATTCGGGGATGATGATTGACTCAAGCTCTAAAATGTGCGTCTAATTTAGTCTCTGGGGGTTGCCCATTAATCCAAGTGAGATTACCAATCGAGTGCGTTTCGTGATGATGTCCCATTTTTCCACCTTGCTTTAAGTTAATGGAATAAATCCATTTCAAGATATTATTGTACTCGTTTTAAGACAATATGAGTGAGGCACTTTTTTTAGTTATGAGGCGATATCAAGGAGTTATAAGTGAGCAGCTCTATTTATAACAAAGGGTTTTTGTTGAAAAAAATTAAAAAATAAGAGTCTTCTCTATCAGTTTCATTTTTGGAAAACGTTTTCAGGGATTAATCAACGGTTTGTTGATTAATCCCTGAAAAACCTCAAGATTATGGATTCTTAAATTAGTAATTTATGGAAGTATTTCATTGGGAAAATACCCAGGAGAGAATTTTATAGTTTTTGGTTCAAAATACTTTTAATCGCGAGATTTATAGTCCTCCAGAAAACGGAGGTAAAAAGGCTATCTCATTGCCGTCTTTAATTGGGGTGTCCATGGA
>CAWVUN010000226.1:0-4051 GCA_963932495.1 uncultured bacterium | reverse complement strand
TACCGTAATCTTTTTCCAATTTATTTAATATAAAGTCGACAAAATATAAATTTGGATCAGAGTTTTCTAAAGGTGTCGTTAAATTTAAACCGGAGTTAAAAGCTTCGTCTCTCTGTTGAACACTGATATATCCCTCTGAAACCATCCTATTTAAAATAAAAAGCGCACGCTTTTGCGAACGTTCATAATTTGAAAAAGGATTAGCCTGATTTGGCGCGTGGGGAATTCCAGCCAAAGTGGCTGCTTGTAAAAGAGTTAGATCGTTAGCGCTCACGCCAAAATAAACTTTACTGGCGTCTTCCACTCCATAAGCTCCATTTCCAAAATATATTTGGTTGCTATAAGCTTCAAGAATTTCTTTTTTTGGAAAAGTAACCTCCATTTGCAAAGCAATTAATAACTCTTTAACTTTTCTCAACCAGTTACGTTCAAAAGAAAAAAACAAATTTTTAGCCAATTGCTGACTAATAGTGCTCCCACCTTGGATAATTCGTTTTCTTTTAAAATTAACGTATAAAGCTCGAGCAAGAGATTTATGATCTACGCCGCTATGGTTATAAAAACGTGCATCTTCAACAGAAACAATTGCATTAAGAAAATGAGGTGATATTTCAGAAACACTAACAGGGTTTCTTCTACCAAGGACTTTGATTAAATTACCGTCTGACGAATATATTTCAGTAGGAAGACTTAAATTGAGAAAACTTAATTTGTCTGGGAGTCTAGGGATATCCGTTTGAACGTAAAGATATAAACTAATTAATAGGACTAAACCAAGGAGGATCAGACTATAAAAAAAGAAGAATATTTTCTTGATAAAATGGAGGATCAAAGCGTTTTTTTGTAATCCAGGAAAAATAAGAAGTTACTTATTATTGTATTCATTCAAAAGAAATTTAAAAGTTATTTTTTAAATAAGAATAAGAATTAAAGGCAATAATCATTACTCAAAACGGATTCACAATATTTTTTGTAAGACCAAATGAACTTATTAATAAAACAGTTTCCTTCTTCCATATTATCAATTCTAAAACTAGCCACCAAAGCAAGTAAATACGATATGTAATTATCAGGGTTTAATTCAATAGATCTTCGCAATTCAGCAATTGCTTTTAAATATTTTTTCTGTGGAAAATAAAAAGGTCCTATCTTGAATCTATTTCTTCGGTATCTGAAGTTGAAAAAATTCTATAGATTCTCTAAAACCTTCTTCACTTTCCTCGTCTTCGCTTTGTTCAGATTTTTGAAGCACTATTTGCGCCAGACTTGAACCGATCAGATACTAAATCTATTCTGCCAAAAATTCCCGTTCTTATAGCTGCTAATTCTCCTCCGGTAAGCCTCGAAGGCAACTCTTCTAGTAGCTGACATTTTTCAACAATGGTAAGGGACATCGGGCCAACAAAAAAAGATTCAGAAATATTTGGGTCGATATTTCAAATAGAAATAGAACCCACTTGATTTCCTACAATCTTTTCGTTTTGAAAAGAACTGATATAGTCCTGAGTTCATGTTACTGACAAATTTACCATTGGGCTGACTATTGAAAATATTGATTTTTTATTAGTTTGATTTTTATTAACGATATACATCACAAAGCCTTTAGCTAAATTGATTACAGCTTTAAGAAGTTATTTGTTTGGAGAATAAAAATAATATTGCACTTTCATTATGGAACCCGGACCAAGCGCAACCAGACTATTATCTTTAAAAAAAATTTTTAAACTGCTTCCGCGTTTAATTCGATAAACGTCCTTTGTATATAGCAATTGTTAGAAACCGGCTGTTTTCCAGTGTAAAAATTTAATTAAGTTCAACAAACCCTAATTATCTTGTTTTCCCATATCCTCTTTAGTGGAAAACTCAACTTTCCCACTAATTGCAATCACTTTTCCTATAGCTTCATCTCCTTCAGCCCAAGAATCAGTGACTTCGATACTTAGAAAAGATAAAAAGAACACGACTATCGCGACACCCAATATATTTTTAAAGTTTCTATGCATCGCCAAACCTGAAAGCTATATAAGCATTTACATACCAAATCCCGTTTGAACGATCCGAAGGATCTGGACCGCTTAAAGGAATGCCATAACTTCCATTGATACTTAAAAATGGGAACGAACCATCTTGAGGCAAAGTAAGGCTAACTCCAGCTCCCGCTGCTGTTATAGAAGTATCATTCTCACCGGGTTGATTATTAAGAACAAACACTTTCCCATGGTCAACAAAACCAAACACAGCAATGTGATCACTGAAATTATAAATGTCGCCAAGAACATTAACCACATCTGGAACAGGAATAATATATTCTAACGTCCCCGCAAATCCTTGATCACCCGACTGATCCGCTAATGGATATCCCCTAATCGAACTAAAGCCACCTAAAAAGATAAGATCAGGGGATAAACTACGTGTGCTAGCAATATGCCCTAACGATTTGATGACAAAATAACTATCCCAAAAACCTGCATTTTGAGTACGAGAAAAGTTATACGCTCCAACTGTCACATCGCCTTCTCCTCTTACTCGAGATGCTAATGCACGTTTTTCATTAGTTTCATTAAAGCCACGATGTAAAGAAATATCAAAATAGTTTTGACCTTGGAACTCATCTTTGTAGTTACCCGAAATACCTAAAAAACCTCCAAACAATAAGTCTTCGCTAGACGTTTGGTCTAATAGAAAATTTGAAAAATTTCTATAATCTAAACCAGCTCGTGCCTTTACAGTACCTTTACGAGATCGGTACAAGGGTTTAACAAATTCTAATGTGGCGATTTTAGTTTCTCCGCTTGCGTTGAACGTTGCAAAATCTAACCCCAAAGTCTGTTTGGAAAAGGTATAAGAAAAACCAATCGTTCCACCACCATCGGTAACAGGAACAGAATAAGAAGCTTGAAATTTTTTTTGATCCTCTTCAGATGCGACGCCGCGCAATGCTAGCGGGTAGCCAACTTGAAAAAGGTTACCCGCTGTAGCCGAGACGCCAAAGCGATTGCGTCCAGTAAATGTAGAGCCAAAGTTATCTCCATCTAATGCGAACGTATAGGGCAACAGCTCTTTAACAACAATTTCTAAAACGGAAGTGCCTTGAATGTTTTGGCTCGGCTTTACAAGAGATTTAGCCTGGATTCCAACAATATCGTTTAACTTTAAAAGATCTTTTTCTAATGTCGTTTCATTCGGAGTTTGTTCCTTTATAACTCCATTTAATTCCTTTAATATTTCTGCGGTCGGGATAGTCTCAATAACTGTCGCTCGAATTTGATCAATCTGGCCTTCTTTAACGACGATCTTAACAACACCGTCCACAACTTCTTGCTTTGGAACAAAAGTTTTTGATAAAAAATAACCATCGTTCAAATACCGAGCTTGGATTTCTTGGCTATATAAATTTAAAATTCCAAGAGTCATGTTCAACCCTTCTCCGACATCCACAATTGTAGCCAAGGTTTCGTCTGAATACACAGTATTTCCCGTGACTTGGATTAAACGCTCAAAAAAGGTTGATCCCGCTCCTGGGTCATTTTCTTTACCCCCATATTCAATACCTTTGCTCAGTTTATCTTTACCTGCAACGGGTAAATCAGCTACTTGCAACATTTTAATTTCAATACTTCGTTTGGAGTTAGGCTCATCAACTACTTTACCTTCTACCTTACCCATTAACCAATTCGTTGCGCTTGCCATAAATGTCTTACCCTCAGCAAACCAACCTCCAAAGATCGATTGACTCTCTTTTTCTTTTTTTTTATGTGATATTGACTCTAAATTTGTGGGTGAGGTCATATGGGAAAAATCGTATTTGTCAGTTTCATTATCCCAATCTTCATCCTGTTTACTAACATTATGTTGATCAATGGACTCGATTCTTTTATTTTTAGATTGAGAAGTTTCCCTGTTTTCGTTTTCTTCAATAACCTGTGGAGTTTCCCTGTTTCTGGTTTGTTCAATGATAGGATCAGGTAAGCTCTGTCTATTTATGAATACAGGCATATTTTCTAAAAGAAATAGAGTCTGTTCGACCATTTTATCAGTCAGACCTGGATCA
>CAWVUN010000225.1:0-4056 GCA_963932495.1 uncultured bacterium | reverse complement strand
ATTCGACTTGCCTTGATGGGACAAAAACTTGGCAAAAAAATCTTTATCGTAGTTGAAAAACTTTCAGAACTAAAGATCATCATTAAAGTATCTAAAGAAATCGGCATACTACCTAATATTGGTCTACGTATTAAATTGGTCAGCGGAGGTTCAGGACGCTGGGCTGGTTCTTCAGGAGAGCAATCAAAATTTGGATTAAACTCTATAGAGTTAATGGAAGCTTTAACTTTGACAAAAGATGCGGAACTTTTGGATTGCGTTAAGCTTATCCACTTTCATTTAGGGAGTCAAATCACTAATATTAGGCACATCAAGAGCAGTTTAAAAGAGGTGGGCCGTTTCTATTCTGAATTACTCAAACAAGGTTGCAACATCCAATACATTGACGTTGGTGGTGGGTTGGGTGTCGATTACGACGGTTCGCGCTCGACTTTTGCTTCTAGCGCAAATTATTCAGTTCAAGAATATGCGAATGACGTTGTCTATCATATTTTAGAAATTTGTCAGGAAGAAAACCTTCCGCATCCTAATATTATTTCCGAATCGGGAAGAGCCATGACGGCCTACCATTCAATCTTAGTGTTTAACGTTTTGGATGTTACCTCCTTCCCCGACTGGAAAAATGGAGTTACGATTGGCGAAGAAGCTGCTGAAGTCGTTAAAGAGATGTACGACGTACTATCATTGACTTCAAATAAAAATATTATTGAGTCTTGGCATGACGCGACCCATTTAAAAGAGCTAGTTAATAACCAATTTCTATTAGGGATGATTTCGCTTGAAGAAAGGGCCTTGGCAGAAAATATTTATTGGGGGATTTGCCGAAAAATTCAAAATTTGGCCAGTCGCTTAAAATATATGCCAGAAGAATTGAAGAATTTAAAAAAGGATTTAGCAGATAAGTATTTTTGCAATTTTTCCATTTTTCAATCGTTGCCAGATTCGTGGGCAATCGATCAGGTGTTTCCAGTTGTTCCTCTGCAACGCTTGAATCAAGAACCAACACGCGACGCTACATTAGAAGACATTACTTGTGATTCAGACGGAAAAATAGATCTATTTATTGGCGAAAGAAACACAGAGAACACTCTCAGAGTTCATCAGATAACACCTGGTGAAAATTATCGAATGGGTATCTTTTTGACGGGAGCTTATCAAGAAATCTTAGGCGATCTACATAATCTGTTTGGAGATACAAATGCATTTCACGTTTCCTTAACACCTGAAGGCGATTTGAAGTACGAACAAATTATCGAAGGGGAAGACGTGACAGACGTATTGGATTATGTTCAATTTCGCGCCGATGAATTAGAAGGGCGTATGGCGGGATTTTTGATATCCAGTATTCAAAATGGACAAATCACTCAAAAAGAAGCCGATGACTTTCTCGACTTATACAGAGAAGGTTTGAATGGATATACCTACTTACTCCAACCACATACTGATGAATGATGAGTACTCCCATTAGAACTCTAGTTTCTTTTAAAAAGTTCTTCATTAATATTATTTCTGTTTTTTTAATCTCATCTAATTTTGCTATTTATCCAGCGCAAGCAATTAACGAAAGCCCTTTACATAAGGCAGTTGAAGCTAGGGATTTTGAAAAGACTAAAGCTTTAATCGACCAGGGAGCAGATGTAAATGCTCAAACTGCTCAGGGAATCACACCCCTTTTCATGGCAATATTGAGCGGGAAAAATAACGTCATGGAGTTATTGGTAGAAAAGGGTGCGGACATAGAATTAAAAGATTCCGACGGTTTTGCGCCACTTCATGTTTCTGCTACCGAAGGAAACCTCCAGTTGACCAAATTGTTTTTATCTAAAGGAGCGGATATTTCCGTAAAAGATGAAGACGGTTTGACGCCGCTTCATTTAGCCGTTCGTTGGGGGCATACCAGTATTGTAAAATTATTCCTAGATAGTGCAGCGGATGTGAACTCAATTTCGATTAAAGGAAACGCACCTTTACATTTTTCTGTAATGAATGAAAACGAAAATCTGATGCAGCTGCTTTTTGAACGCGGAGCAACTATAGACTTTAAGGATTCTAAAGGTCAGTCGGCTTTACATTGGGCTTCCAAAAGAGGAAATAGGTTGGCTCTTAAACTTTTGTTAGGTAAGGGAGCTAATATCGATCTTCCCGACAATAATGGAAGAACTCCACTTCATGTTGCTGGATATTATGAGCAGGTAGATATTATTCGTGACTTAATAAAACAGGGAGCTAATAGACAAGCTAAAGATAATGACGGCTACACCCCTTATGAATTCGCTTTATTCAATCCTCCAAATTTAGCGTTAGGAGTATTAAAGGAATAAGGCAGCCTTTTTATTAAGTGAGTTATTTCTATTATACATATTGATTGAGGGGCAAGGATTGTTCATGCTCCAAAGCTAGTCATCCAGAGCAAAACTAAATGTCTTTCCAACCGAAGTAGAGGAATCTATGCTTCTAAGCAGCATGCTTACTTAATTTGCGTGGGATCTCACCTCAAGATCTAAAAATTGTCACGTTGAGGCTTAAGCTTGTGTTGAGACACTCGAAGGCAACTGCGATCACATCTTTCTTTTTAAAAGACACAGGTAAACTCGAATAACAGAACATTGGAAGGCAAATAATTACTGCATCACGTCATACTGGAGTCGCCACGTTAGAGGTGGCGAAGGATCTAGGTTCTGAATCCTGCCTAATGGAGTTAAGAGGTGATTGGTATTTGGATGTTTTGTTAAGACATCACTTCGGCAGGTTTGCCTTTTTTGAGGATATCCAACATTGCGTCGTGGACCATGCCGTTTGTAGGGACAATTTGCCTTTTATATAAATCGAAATCGCTACCATCAAAGAGCGATAACTTACCGCCAGCTTCTTCAAGTAATAACTTGCCAGCCGCCATATCCCAAGGGTGTAGTTTTATTTCCCAAAATCCTTCAAAGCGTCCCATTGCCGTATAGCATAAATCTAGAGCGGCTGAGCCAGGTCTTCGCACAGCCTGACAGCTTTTTAAGAAATTTTCGAAGTGGTCGAGATTGTTGTTATTCGCATGACTAACATCATAGGCGAACCCGGTAACAAGCATACTTTGTTTGAGATTGGATATTGAAGAAACTTTAATGGGCTTTGAATTTAAAAAAGCTCCTTTGCCTTTTTCAGCTACAAAAAGCTCGTCTAAACTGGGGTTGTATACAACGCCTAGCTCCACTTGCCCATTAACCTCTAACCCTATGGATGTGCAATAACAGGGATATCCGTGCGCGAAGTTAACGGTTCCGTCTAGGGGATCAATGATCCATTGATATTCTGATGAAAGGTTGCGACTTTTGTTGGATTCTTCAGCTAAGAAACCATGGTCGGGGAAACGTGAAGAAATCATATCGATGATTTCTTTTTCGCACTGAAGATCGACTTCGGTTACAGGATCGATCTCTCCCTTGTATTTGATAGTTCCAAAATTATCGCGACGTTCTTTGAGGATTTTACCTGCTGCGAGGGCGGCGTCTATCGCCGTTTGTAAAGCTTCTGTCATTCAATCCAACCTCCGCCAACCACGCAATTGTCTCGATAAAATACGGCGGCTTGACCTGGAGCTACGGAATTTTGCGGTTCGTCAAATTCGACATGGACACGGTTATCGGGAAGGGGAGTTACTTTAGCCTGCGCTCCTGCATGGCGATAACGAATTTGGACGTCTAAATATTCTTCTGTTTCTGGTTTTAAGTACCAATTGAGCCGATTGGCGTAAAACTCAGCCCCTAATACTTCATGCTTGGGACCAACCGTCACTTCATTTTTATTTGGGTCAATTTTAGTTACGTAATAAGGTTCCGAAAGACCGCCAAGATTAAGTCCTTTGCGCTGTCCAACTGTATAACCAGGGTAACCTGGATGCGTTCCTAAAACAGTGCCGGAAGAATTGATAATGTTACCTTCTTGAAACGATTCCGGTCCAATTTGACTGGCTATAAAATCTTTATAATTGTTATTGGGAACAAAGCAGATCTCTTGCGATTCTGATTTCTCTGAAACCATATTCAGTCCTAACGATCTTGCGATTTT
>CAWVUN010000224.1:0-4071 GCA_963932495.1 uncultured bacterium | reverse complement strand
CGCTTAAACTTTTTAAACCCAGTATTCTTCAACATCTGCTCAGTTTCTCGAAACGTATAAGTTCTCCCCGTTTCGGTATACATGAGCATGGTCAAAGAAAATAAAGCGGCATTATATGGCGATGTTTGATCATCGTTTAAAAATAAATCTAAAACAACCAACCTGCCTCCTGGGTTCAGCACTTTATATATTTTCTTAAACAACGCTTTATTCTCTCTCTCATTATAAATATGTAAAATATTCGAGAATAAAATTGTGTCGCATAAATCAGGAAAAGGAACTTCAAAAAAATCGCCTTCTACAAAAGAAAACCTTTTCGATAAAGAGCCCGAACCTATTAATTCTTTTGCCACTTTTATGGCTGAAGATCTATCAATAAGAGTTGCACGCGCTTTTTTATCCTTGCGCAATATTTCAGCGCTATAAGAGCCAGGGCCTCCACCCAAATCGACTATATGTCCAACGGGAATCCTAGCGACTGCTTCCGCGAGCGGTTTAGCATAAGCTAAACTTCTTTCATGCATCGCATGAGTGAATAACTTACGAAACTCTGGATCGTCTCCTCCTTCAAATTCTTCTAAATTTCTTCCATTTTTTACAACATCGATTAGATTCCCCCATTCGTTTCTGTTTTCTTTTCGAAGAAAAACTGTCCCTTTTTTATAATGAGGACTAGACTCGCAAAAATACTTATAAGTCTCCGAAGTATTTGCAAAGCTCCCCTTCTGTTTTCTAGTCGCTCCCATCGCCGTTAAAGCATTAAGCAAAGCCTCAACGCCTTCTTTAGGGGCATTCATTTTCTTGGCGATTTCTGTTGCAGAGAAAAACTTTTTTCCAAAATGAGTAAAAGCCTTTAACTCTAAGGCAACCAATAAGATATTCGCCTCTTCCAAACGATCCGTCATTTCAATCATTTGTTCAAACTTCAACATTTCAAACCTCTTAGATAATTTTATGGGAATGCATCCCTAATAATTCAGTATTCATTTTTGCGACAACTCTCAAGCCCTTATCATGTAGAGTCACCTCGTAGCCAAAAAAAGCTTTATAGGTTCCCTAATGCCTTAAATAATGAAATATGTAAAATCAATCCGTTACGATTCTAACAAATTAATGAAAGAGGAGGAAGTTATGGAAGAGGGTGAAACGGGTAAATCTTATTCATCCAAAAGGGTTTGAATGGAGGTTTTCAAGTCATGACCTGATCCAAAATAGTGGTATCGTATATATCCTGCTTTGTCGATAATTAACGTTGTGGGGGTTCCACGTAACCTAAACTTATCAAAAGTACGCGCTTCAAATTTTTTCTGTTGGAAGTACGACGTTACTTGCGATCGAATTTGCGAACGCATACTTTCAGCCAGTTCTTCCCAGTTCGGAAAATCGCGTTGAATAAAGTCGTCTACATTTTTTTCTACATTTGCTGGATCGGATGGAACTAATTTATCCCACGCTACGGGAAATGGTATCCTATATTCCAAGCGGCCATCAGGCAAATGACCTTGCAGCGTTAAATGATTCAAAGTTTCGCCAACCACTTCGCCGGTTTCTAATAATTTCTTAAGATTTTCTATCGTGTTGAAGTTGTAATCTTCAAATGCGGTCGCGACCCCAAAAAAGAGAATATCTTCGCCTTTAAATTTTTGGTACGCTTGGATCGCTTCAGGTATGGCACCAACAAAGCATCCAGGGCAATTTACTTGGAAAAATTCGATGACAATAACTTTTCCAAGTTCTTGATCTATATTTGTCGGATCTCCTTGAAACCATTCTTGGACTTCAATATTTGGAGATAAATCTTTAACTTCCTGCATAAGTATCGGTCTGAATCAGGGTAAGCATCCGTTCAATGAGCTGCCTATTCTTCGGTTTCATATATTTATCTAGCGCAAGTTGTAACTCGTAAATGGCTTTGCTCTTTCTGCCATTTCCATTATAAATCAACCCCATCATGACATAAGCAGTTGGCCACTTGTCGCCATTAGGAAACTTTTCGACAATATAATTAAACTTTTTTGCCGCTTTGTCCATTTCTTTTAACTTATAATAGGATGTACCAATTCCGAAGTGAATATTATCTAGTATAAAATAAGGTGGTTTCTTTTCCAGCAATTTTTTAAAACTCGAAATGCTCTTTTTATAATCCCCTTTTTTAAATAATAATACTGCATCTGCATAACCATCGGGATCAAAAGGTTTTTGTAATTCCAGGTACTTATCGTATTTTTTTATATCGGCGTCCAAATCAAGACCAGATGTTTGAACCGAAGCCATTTCTGTTGTTAATCGCTTAAAATCATTGAGGATACCAACAATTTCAGTTTTTGCCTGTAAGGTAATAGAACTTAATTGAGGCTCTAATCTTGAAGCAGATTCATTAACAAGCTGGACCTGGCTTCTTAAGTCTTCGTTATCAAAAAACCTTTGCTCGACTAGATATGCAAATTCGTCAAAAGCTTGTTGTCTTTCCCGGCGCAGCATTAATTCTTTTCTACCCGCTGCTTTCCAAGCATATATCTCCGGAGCACCACGAAAACTATCGTCTGTGAGATTACCTAAATAGCCTCCACAACCATATGAAGCTCCAAATAAGACAAAAATAAAAAAAAATTTAAAGATATTTACCATAAAAGTCCTATATTATTATAATCTTAACGGTATTTCTCGTTATATAATAAACCCTTAATTTTAAAGTTTTATTGCAAAAATGACCGATTATTACAAAGTTCTAGAGGTTGACCGAAAAGCTTCCGATACAGAAATAAAAAAAGCTTTCCGCAAAAAAGCGATGGATCATCACCCCGATCGCAACAAAGACAATCCCAAAGCTGAAGAAAAATTTAAAAAAGTTAACGAAGCTTATGCAGTTCTGAGCGATAAAGACAAAAAAAAACAATATGACCGCTTTGGAGCAAAGGGATTTCGCCAAAAATTCTCTCAAGACGATATCTTCCGCGGGTTTAATATGGAAGACGCTTACAGAAATTTTAGTGGGCATTCTGGTGGAGGCCCTGGAGGGGCTGGTGAACCTTTTCAAGGTAATTTTGACCAATTTGCCGACCCATTTCGAGAAATGTTTGGCGGCCGCCCCCCTAGAGGGAATCCTCAACAGCGTCCCACAAATGGGAAAGATATAGAACAAGAAATGGTTTTAGATTTCGAGGAGTCTATCAGAGGATCCGAGAAAATCCTCAATCTAAAGCGAAATGGTAAATTGGAAAGTAATAACGTAAAAATTCCACCTGGAATTGAAGATGGAAAAAAATTACGTCTCACTGGTAAAGGATATCCAAGTCCTTTCGGGGGTAAGTCGGGAGATATTCTTTTAAAAATTAAGGTTAAGGACCATCCCATATTTAAACGCGAAGGCCAGAACATTATTTTAGACAAGGAAATAAGCTTAACTGAAGCTATTTTAGGGACAACGATTGAAGCTCCGACTCTAGAGGGAGATAAAAACGTTAAAATTCCGCCAGGCTCTCAAAATAATTCCAAACTACGGCTAAAAGGTTTGGGAGTGCTAGGAAAACATGGATTGGGAGATCAATACATCAATATCGAAGTGAAAATTCCACAAAATTTAACCGAAGAACAAATCAATCTTTTTAAACAACTAAAAGAAACCGGTTTATAATTTTCTAATTTAACAGATAGGAACCATGGCTAAGATTCATTTTAAACCAGACAACATTACCCATGAAGTACCCGATGGGGAAGCCCTAATAAAATCGTGCGACGGCTTTGACGATATATCTTTAACATTTGGATGTACTGAAGGTAGCTGTGGCGTATGCGAATTGACCATTGTTGAAGGACAAGAAAACTGTTCGAAACCAAACGAATTTGAAACAGAATATCTCTATCCAGAAGATATCGAAGAAGGCATGCGCCTAGGTTGTCAAGTTCGAGTTCTAAAAGACGAAGTCGCTCTAACCTGGAAGGGAAACCGAGCGAAATAGATAAAAACTATGTAATTCTAAACTTAACTGGAGCAGACCTGAGTGAAGAAAACAATTTAAATGGAATAATATCTAGTAATACAAAAATGGATAATGTAATTATATGCCATAC
>CAWVUN010000223.1:0-4075 GCA_963932495.1 uncultured bacterium | reverse complement strand
ACTAGAGCCTGTGGCAAAAGAAAAGTCTGATATATTTTGTGAAAATGAATAATCAGTGCTAAGAGTCAATAGTCCGTTTTAATAAGAGAGTTATGGTGGTTTCTGGTGTATGAGGAGTTAGTAGGCAGGGCACCCTTTATTGTAAAATTATTTTTGACGAAAAAAACAATTCAAACAAAGGAGACACCACCATGAAGAAGGATAATGTTATTTCCCTTGAGAATCCAGATGAGAATGCCGATGTGTTGACGGATATGTTGAGATCAGGGGCAAGAGAGTTGATTAAAAAGGTAGTTCAGAGTTCGCTGGTAGAGTTTCTATCTCGAATAAGCCACGAATTGAGAACTCCAATGAACGCTATTCTAGGATTCGCTCAATTATTAATAAAAGATAAAAAGCATCCACTTTCAGATATTCAAAGAGAAAATATAGATATAATTTTGACTTCAGGCGGCCATCTATTGCAGCTTATCAACGAAGTGCTCGACCTATCCAAAATTGAATCGCAAGATTTTAATTTATCGATCCAATCTCTAAACTCTAATAACCTAATAGATGAAGCCCATTTAATTGTTAAGCCCTTAGCAGAAGAAATAAATATTTCGTTTAATTTAGATAAATAACACTATGTTTTAGCGGATCCTGCTCCCCGTAAATAAGTCTTAATCAACCTATTCGCAAATGCTATCAAATTTAATCGACCAAATGGGTCTGTTGAAATTAGGCTTTATGAAGTAGATAAAAAGAAACTTCGAAACGAAGTACAAGATACCGAACGAGGTCTCGCAAAAGAAAAGCTCGAAAACGTTTTTATGCCGTTTGATCGCTTAGATGCAGATAAACTCAGTATTGAAGGAACTGGCATTGGAGTAACTTTGTCCAAACGTTTAAATGAAATGATGAAAGGAAAGATCGGAGTAGAAAGCGTTGTAGATAGCGGCAGTTGTTTCTATATTGAATTGCCAATCGGTTCTGAAAACAAAGCATTCGCTTCGCCTTTATTATCAGCGACTAAGACGAAACTCGATAAAAAAGAGAAGAAAATTATTTATTTTGATAATGTTTCAGAGGGCGTTAAATAAATAACAACACTTTTATCCAATAAACCCAACTGGAATATCATTTCTGCCAATAACGTAAATATTGAAATTGAACTTGCGGGGGTCTTCTATCCAAGATCTTATTTTAATAGATGTGAATATACTAGATGCTGTCGGTTTACCAGCTTTCAAACTATTTTGCCAAAAACCAGAAATCCAAAAAGTTCCGATAATTAGCTTTACCTCAGAATCAATGGCACCAATTAATAAAAGAGCTTTAGGGATGAAATTTTATTCTTGTATCTTAAAACCAATAAAAATTTCCACAAAGTCCGAAGCAAATCAAAATTGCTTCGGAGGGGTAAAAATTTTAACTAAATAAAACTGACTAAAAGAACTATTTGATCCAAACCAAAGGCATATAAATCCAGGCTTTATCGCCAACACTGTCTTCAATGCGAACCCAGTTATTTTTAGCCTCTAAAACTTTCATGGAGAAATACTTATTTACCGGAGCCCAAGGAACTTTAGGGAACTTCGTACCAGGCCCTTCCCGTAAATTCGTCTGATTTTTCTTAACAACGGCGCATTTAAATTTTTTACTAACCAGCTTATCGAAAATCCAAAAAATTTCTCCATCCACATCTTTAACTTTATACCAAGCCCCTTTTTTATCGAGCGTATCGAATGGCATAAACTTAAAGACTTGCCATTCCTTTTCAAACTTAAGTCCAGGACCGCTACGTAAGTTTGCTCTACTCTTGCTAACACACAAGGCTTCAGCTTGAGAACTCCAAGCCAATAACAAAGCTAAAGAGAGATAGAAACAAAATTTAAAAAAAAATTTAAAGAATTTAGGTTCTTTCATGGCGGTGTTTATCTTTGAAGAGTTCGACAAAACGCCTCTAATTACAAATAGCAGGATCTATAGTTTGATTCCGATATGCTCAAAGTCAATACGTCGACTAGCAAAAGAGATGATTCGGCCTTATTCTACATGTAGTTATAATAAAATCAATATTTAATTTAAACAAACTCAACACCTCTCCACTCTTACACGAACTTTCTTTTCTTACCGAACAATTTATGGGATTATAAGTCCCGACGTAAAAACTTATGTTTTTATACCTATTTATTATTTACGATCTCGGTTTTTCTATAACTACCAAATAAACAGCTGTAATAGCATTAGTTTTTCTGATGGAAATTATTATCCTTATACAATTTTGTTTTGTCGCGTGGGTTGTTGGCTGGCTATCAATTAACATGATTCATTTAGAAAAAGCTGAACCAGTGACAGGCCCTTTGATAAAAACTCCTCTCGTTTCAATCTGTGTCCCCGCGCGAAACGAAGAGCGGGATTTAGAGGCTTGCCTAAAATCTCTTTCAAATCAGGATTACCCTAACTTTGAAGTCATTGTCGCCGACGATCATTCTGATGACCACACCTTCGAAATTGTTAAATCATTTACAGAAAAATTTGATAATTTTAGCGGTTTTCAAGGAAAACCATTACCCGAAGATTGGTTAGGAAAACCGTATATATTAGACCAGGCTGTTTCTAGAGCAAAAGGCGAATATCTGCTTTTCACGGATGCCGACCCAGTTTTTGAACCGTTTGCTTTAAAGTCAGCAATATTTTTAATGCAAAAACACAAATTAGATATGCTAACCCTAATACCAGGGGCTATATTTGGTTCTTTTTGGGAACGTGTAGTACAACCTATAGTTTTTGGATTGACTGCAGGGCTAACGCGGTTTGAAAAAGTAAATCATCCTCATAATCCTAAAGCGATAGGCATTGGAGCCTTTATTTTAGCCAAACGGTCGGCATATGAAAAAGCAGGAGGGCATAAAGCAGTAAAAAATAATGTCGTCGAAGACATCGCTTTAGGAAAAGCGATTAAAAGAAGTGGACACAAGATATGGATCGCGGACGGTAAACTCTTATTCTCAATTCGAATGTATCATTCCTTTCAAGAAATTTGGACTGGCTGGGGGAAAAACATATTTTCAGTTTTTAAAAGATCTATCCCTCGAGCCATTTGGATTGCAATATCACTAGTTGGTTTTCAACTAACTCCTTTCCTAATTTTATATTATAACGGGGTTAATGATCATCTTACATGGGGTTTTACATTGTCGATAGGGACTGTGTTACTAACATTGGTAACAGGAATGGAGTTATGTAAGGCAGTCAAACTAAATCCAACTACCGTCATTCTATTCCCATTAGGATCTTTAATAACTATAGGAATTCTATTTGCTTCAATGCAACAAGCATTAATAACAAATAAAACTGAATGGAGAGGACGAGTTTATATAACCTCTAAAACAAATTAAAAAACTTATTCTCACTCCTAACAATAGAGAAATACAAACATGGCTATTTATTTCAAATCAAATAAGTTTCATAATAACTTTTTTATTTCTTAAACATAAATCTAATGTCCGGCTACTTGTCTTTTCATTTTTTCCTGATTGACTTTAACTTCCCGAACCGGAAATTCAAAACCTAAATCTATTATTTGCCCACTAGTCAACTCTATTTCTTTTTCAATAATATGAGGTTCATCATAAACTGGTCGCTTGTCTGCTGCAAATTCGTTGATGTTATAACCGTCATGCCTCACTACAAGCTTATATTTTCCTGGCGGAATATCTTTGATTTCAAACGCACCATTTTTATCTGACACATCAAAGTACGGGTGCGTCAATCCAAGCATCCACCCATTCATATGCATATGTGTATCACATTGATATCGATTTATCCCTTTAACCCTTTTGAACTTTTTCTTTGTCATTCGATTGCGATTAGGGAGCGGAATATTAAATATGGTGGCTCCATTTGGGGCAAAGGCATGCGGATTATGTAGAAGGTCTTCCATATTATACAAACCAATTTTTCTTGTGTTTACAAAAGCAAATACATGTTCTTCAAAGTTACATAGTTGACTCTCAGGGCGTTAAATCAAATCAAGGCCAGCATGAATAACTCCTGGACTATTAACTTTAATCTTTGCTTTTTTACCTGC
>CAWVUN010000222.1:0-4087 GCA_963932495.1 uncultured bacterium | reverse complement strand
ATCTGTAAAAGTCCCTGAATCGGACTAGGAACTTGATTATATAAATGAAGAATTGGAAAAATTCATGGAGGAGAACCTGACCCGGAGAAATTTACTGAATGAATTCAAAGGTTTTGAACGCGAAGTCAGAAATGCCGTTCAAGGGTGGGGGAACGAATACCAAAAGTTCAAGACCAAGGCTAACTATAAACGTCTGGATGACGAATCTAGGAAGTGGATCGAGAAATGTGGATCATCTAATAAGTTGTTTGATGATACCAGAGAAAATTTAATACAGGCAATTTATAGATTGGAATAGGCAGAGAATCCAACTCCGATAGATGCAAATGATTTTCATGATCCTCAAACTTGCACTACCGGAAGACCGGGGGCTTTATAGGAGGGGATCGCTAAGCCTGGTGATATGCTAAACCAATTCCTACAAATTCGCTCGATTTGTTTCTTCGATAGGTGGGGGTTAATTTACCTTCCCGGATCGTTCGGTTGCGGGACTCTCTTAGGGTGGAACTGGGGGTATATAGCACCGATCCGCCGAGAATCTCAGCAAGACCAAGAATAATATCGATACCGTGACTTTCGGCAAATTCTCTCCATAATCCATCGGGTAAATCTTCGATGCGAATTTCGTATTTAATTTTATTGTCGGTTATTATTTAATCCATTTTTTTTTAATACGTTATTTGAAAATGATTTGAAAACTATGTCTCGGTGTTTTAGAAAAAGGTCTCATTATGGTTTTATTAATCTTATAAGACCCTATAAATTATTGATAAATAGTTAATTAAAGAATATAGTACAGGTTCAAATTCTGGTGCCTCGGCTATCTATTTAAAAGACCTACGAGTTTACTCGTAGGTCTTTTTTTTGTTTTTGACCTACCGATGAGTTCATGATTCCCTCTAAAGCGGAGATGAAGACTCAAGTAAAGCTAAGCCAGAAGTTATAATTAACAAAATAAAGAATAATAGCTGCTTTTGTCCTTCAGCAATTTATTGTACACTCTTCCGCATGTTGAAATTAAAAACAGATAATACCGCTCCACAGAGCCAAGATTTGCAGTATATAAAAGATCTAATAAAAATATACTCTGATAGGGTCGTTTCATTCTCAAAACTGAAACAGAACCTCGCAAAACAATGCGAGGTTATTGCTTGGTCAAGGTTATTCCTAGCTTTGATCTCTTTAAGCTTTTTATATGTAATTCTAGAATCCAAACAATTATATCCGTGGGGAATTCTTTTCCTTTTATTTTCTTTTTTGTTTTCCTTTTTAGTGATTATAAATAGAAAACAAAATCAAAAAATCGAGCGATTTAAGTTATTGGAGAAAATCAATTTAGACTCAATCTATAGAGTTGAAAGAAAATGGAATGATTTGGATATTCCTCAGCATATAAAAAAAAATGAATCTCCTCATTTTCTAACAGACATGAATGTCATAGGAAAAGGTTCTCTTCTACAATTGATTGGAACTTTAAAAACGCCCGCTGGCATTGAGAAGTTCTTGGATTGGATATCGCAAATAGTAAATCCCGACGAAGTGGCTATGAGACAAGATGCCGTAAATGAACTTTCTGATCAACTTGATTTAAGGCAGGAGGTTTACTATCTCTGCAATAATTTGAGTGGTGAAGTAGATAATTGGAAAACTTTTTTCAATTGGGTTGAATCCGAGAAAGTTGATCAAATTAGCCCCTATGGTTACTGGTTGGTGTGCTTTCTTTCGTTTATAACGCCAGTTTCTTTAGCTTTAGTATTCATAAACCCTGTGTACGGCATTATGTGGACGCCTTTAGTTTGCGCTAACTTACTTCTTTCAGTGTGTTGGCATAAGAAACAAAAATCATTGTTTGCAAATTTACATGGAGTGGAATCGCAGCTTGGTAAGTACATTTCTTTAATTGAATTATTTTTGGAGCAAAAACCTAAATCTGATTATATAAATGAGCTGAGAAAGAGACTAGTTACATCGCCAATGGACGCCAAACAGGAGATACAAAAACTTCAGTCTTTAGCGGGTTGGGCTGGAGCGAGAAATTCTGGAATACTGTATCTACTGCTCCAGGGAAATTTGTTATGGGATTTCCACCTTCAAAAATCATTGATAGCTTGGCAGACGAGATGTCGGGAGCATGCAAGAAAATGGTTCGATGCAATTACAACCTATGAGGTAATAGTGTCATTGGCAAGTCTGCCATACGATAATCCAAAATGGTCATATCCCAGCATGGAAAACAGAAGTAAAAAAATTATCGCCAAACAGATGGGACACCCCCTGATTAACGATCAATCCAGGGTTAGCAACGATATAGACATTGGCCCAAGTGGAAAGTTTTTATTGGTCACAGGATCTAACATGTCTGGCAAAAGTACTCTACTACGGAGCATTGGGCTTAATGCCCTTTTGGCCGGAACTGGCGCGCCGGTTTGCGCGACTTTGCTGAGTTTGCCTCCAATGGACCTGGTTACCTCGTTTAGAGTAAACGATTCTCTGGCTGATGGTGTTTCTCTTTATATGGCGGAGCTCAAACACATAAAAGGGGCTTTTGATTTAATCAAAAGTAATCATGAAAAAAGCATTATTACGCTATACCTTTTTGATGAAATTCTTCAAGGAACCAATAGTCGTGAACGACAGATAACGGTTGCCTCTATTACAGCACAGCTTTTAGAGTTAAATGTGATTGGAGCTATTTCTACTCATGATTTAGAACTTGCGGAGGTAGATAAGCTGAAAAAACTTTGCGATACGGTCCATTTTAAGGAAAATCTATTAACCGATGAGACTGGAACGATCATGAGTTTTGACTATATATTGCGCCCTGGGATATCGAATACAACCAACGCCCTTGAATTATTAAAAGCAGTTGGTTTAAAGTTAGAATAGTCCTGATCACTAATCTGATATCTAAAAGCCTATTAATACTAATAGTCATGCATTAGAAAGCTCTGCGAATTAGCGGAGACTCACCTTTGTCTATAAGAAGGTAATGTTTTAAAGAGCCCGTAATTGGAGGTTCCCATGAAACTCTCAGTGCCTTTTTATGTATTAAAACGCAAAGCGAAAGAGCTGAAGTGCTCTAAATACGTAACGATAACTGAGGCTTTGAATCAAATAGCCAAAGCAGAAGGATTTTGTTCTTGGAGTCTTTTGTTATCTAAAGTGAAGACGTTTGTTCCAAAAACAAAAGAAGACATTTTAAACTATTTAAATTCTGGCGATCTATTGATTATAGGTTCCCAACCAGGTCTGGGTAAAACAGTTTTAACGTTACAGCTTTTATTACAGGCTATTAAAAAAGGTCGGTTATGTTTCTTTTTTTCCTTCGAATATACTTGAAAATACGTTTCTAAAAAGCTTGTCGATCTTGATAATACATTTAAGTAGAACGAGTCATTATTAAAGCTAGATCTCTCTGACTACATTTTATCAGATTATATTATTAGTAAAACAAGAAATACAGTTTTAGAGGGATCGTTAATAGCAATAGATTATCTAAAGTTACTCGATCAACAGCGAAATAAACCGACAATTCAAAAGCAAATTGAAGATTTAAAAAATATCCGAAATAGAATAAATGCATATTGATTTTTATCTCACCAATAGACAGGGTTTTTGATCAAGAGAGACTTATTAAACCTAGTCTTGCGGATGTGTGGCTGCCAAACTCATTAGAACTTGGGCTTTTTAATAAGTCAATATTTTACAGAAAGAGCAAATATATACCTAGGATGATTAATGTAAGTAATTCGCCCGATCCGGCGATTTACTTCTAGGTCTCCATACCCCGCCATCAAAAGTAGGTTGTTGTATTTCAGTTAGAATTTACAAGTCCAATTTATTCCTGCGCATCGTTATTGTGATATAAGTTTTAAGCCTCATGGATTATTACTTATTGCTATCCAATTTCAAGTTCTACACTAAGTTCGCTAATTTCTTTTAGATTTTCCCAGAAAGTATTAAACGTAACGCGAATGTTGACAAAATTAAATGCTAGAAATAGATGATATTAAATTTCAATATCATCTATTTCTTAGGGGATAATTGTGAAAAAAAGAATTTTGGTTTCTATGTTTTTCATTTTTGG
>CAWVUN010000221.1:0-4100 GCA_963932495.1 uncultured bacterium | reverse complement strand
GAATGTAGAGTCTGTCACTGAACTAAAAGTTTTGGTATCTTGACCTTAAATATTTAGGTGAAAGAATCCAAGAATTTACTGGGACAACCGATAGGCGGATTGCTGAAAGAATTTTAGCTCAAAAAATGCTTGAAGTGGAAGGAGGTACTTACAAAGCATCAAAAATAACATTTAAAGACCTTGCAACAAAATGGCTTGATGAAGAGTTGTCGGAAAAAACTAAGAAATCACAACAAAAATATAATCACATCGTAAAGAATATTTTAATTCCTTATTTTAAAAATAAGCGTGTGGTTCAAATCTTAGATAATTCTAATGGCGACTCTGAAATTAAGAAATTCTTAAAGTTACATTCCCAAAAACCTCACACAACCTTTAATTACTATAGAGATTTACTCAAATGGATTTTAGGTTGGAATCGGCCTGGATTTGAAATGCCAAAGGTAAAATGCAAAAAGACTCGATGGAGACAGGTTAATTTTTTAACTAAAGACGAAATGGGAAAATTAGTCAGTTTAATGAGTTTAAAGTTTCAACCAATAGGATGGATTTTGGCTGAAACAGGGATTGATGTATCAGAGGCATTGAATCTGAAATGGGATGATTTTTAAAAATGGGGTTTTAGATTTGCCGAAAAATAAAACGGGAATTCCTCGTAAAGTTTATTTAACTGAAAAAGTTAAATCAATTGTGAGGGAGCAAAGCCGTTTTAGGATTCTTGGGGATGAACGGGTTTTTCCTAACATTAGTAGCCGATCAGGGCTGACTAAAAGTTTTGTTAGGGCTGTAAAAAAATCTGGACTCAATTGGAATGTAAGGCTTAAAGATTTAAGGCATTATTTTGGATCAACTCATATAAACGCAGGAGTCGATTCAATAATTGTTGCTCAAATGATGGGTCACGCTGACATTGGAATGATTCACCTAAACTATGGTCATATTTCCAATGAAGGGCTTGAAAATTCTAGGCAAAAAGTATCAAGTTGAGTGAGACCATAATGAGACCTTTTTGCGAAGATAATTTTTGCTAAGTTTTTTTTTAAAAGGGATAAAAGGATAGCGGCGCAGGGAATTGAACCCCGGACCTCACGGATATGAGCCGTACGCTCTAACCATCTGAGCTACACCGCCATTTTGGTTTCGCTTGAATATTGAAAGTCGATCATTTTACGAAATGTGGAGTTTAACCTTTCGGTTATAACCTGTCAAGCCAGCAATTAAAAGAATTTTTAACGTATCTTGTTAGAAATCTTAACCTAAATCCTTCACTTACAGACAGTTTCGATGCCTATAAGCTTCTGCTGAGCCTCTACCGTAGCATCCAAGAATGAAGATGAGACACCGTTTAGGTATACCATTATCAAAATATCAAGCATCCTGCCCAGTTAAACCAGTGTTAGGAAACCTTGTTTTTCCATCGGCGGACGTCTTTCATAAACTTTTGCCGATCCATTTCAGGTCCGTCTGGAAACAGCTCTGCCAAAGGCTGTGGGAACTTATTTTTCTGCGGAAACATTTCGAACCTCTCTTGTTCCACTCGATAAATGTTATGAAACGTTCTGTATTGAGCGGCTACCCCCGCAAAATCCCAACTAGTTTCGCCGCGAATGAATTGATTGAACTCCCCTAAACCAATCCCTTCATATAAATTGATCTTATCCATTCTTCCTGCATTGAATTTAATCTCTCCGCCGAAATCCAATGTCCAAATTCTAGAGTCGCCAGGGCCGAATAACTCCAACTGATAAAAAACTTTCCAACCTTTCCACACTTCCATCATTTTATTATTCTGCAAGTGCTTTGGCATTTCATTTAGGATAAAGTCCTCAGCATGTTTCCATTCTTCATCAGGACCTTTGCCATTTTCTACAAAAGCTATGGGTGCAACCTTAGACACCGGTTTAAACTCGATGTCATAGCTATCATCTTTCGTAGTTTTAACAAAATCTGAAGCTTGCGACATCACCTGCACTTTATCTGGCGTGACCTCTACCACATCCCCTGGAAGAAAAACACTGCTTTCAATACTCGGACTGAACTGTTTCAAATCTCCCAAAAATTGTTCCTGCGTCGTCGGAAAAGAAAATTGGTTTAGAAAGGCAAACTCTTCTTTATATTTGAATCCCGCCGAGCCTGGAACGACAAATCTTGGCGAAACGGCGTCCACTACTTTCATAAACGAACTGTATTCATCAAAAGGCAACTCCACCGCTTGATGAAAGCTAAAGTTACCTTCTAAAAGTGGTAAAAAACGGGAATGCACCAAGTCAATTCTTGGGTACAATTGCCGCATATATTGAATGATTTCCGGATTGACGATAGTATCGACTTGATTCCATATCGTGGTTTTCCCATCATGCACCAACAAACCATGCTCTGGAAAATTCGCCTGGATCAACGAAGGCGTGGGCGTTAAAACAGATCCTTTTATGCGGAACGATTCGAAATCTTCCGAAACTCTAGGCTCCGGATACTCTAATTCTTTCAACACTTCCAACAAAATTGGATCATTAGGGGCAACAAGCACAAAGTTGTCCTTTAATATCGAAGCATTTTTTAAATATGCGAGCGTTCGAACATCAAAATGATCCTGATGTCGATGAGAAATATATAAAAGATCCACTTTCGGGAATTTATCGAAATCGATGAATCTTTGCGGACAAAGAACATTAATCTCTTCCCACAACGGATCGAAGAATACAGGGTCGGTTAAAATGGTTAAATCGGACGTTTGAATAAGCAAGCAGGCGTGCGAAATGAGTGTCGTTCGAATCATAGGTATATCATTAAAGTTATTGGAATCGTGGGATGATATCGAAGGTTGCAATAAATCTCAAGGATTTAAAAAAAATGGCAATCAGTAAATTGGGATTTATCATTGACAAGCCCAAAACAGTTGCACAAAATAGACGAAAAACTAATCACCTTATTGAGAAAGTGACCATGGCAGAATCAATACGTTTTGAAGAAGGGCAAATTTGTCCTGTTAGAATAAAAGGAGCTGGCGGCGGTCTCTCGTTTTCCCCAAACGGCGATATGTTATTGATGGGTGCCATCGCCAATCCAAGCGAAGCTCAAATAAAAGCCTGGGGCGAACCTTGGCGTGCTAAATTGGTTGATGAATCCGAGTTCCCTTCCATTCCAATATTTGCTATTGGCGGGGGAGAAGATTGGATTTTGGAAGCCCCTTGTAATCCCGGCATGATCGAACAAGAATCGCCCGGCTTTTGTGAAGCTCTTTATGCCAAAGACGAATACACGATGGTCGCCGTTTTAGTAGACGAAGAATCGGGAATCATTAAAAAAATCGCTCATATTGAATTGAACGATATGTTTATCGAGCGTCTTGTTATGGCATGGAACCCTTATCGATTTCCTGGTGGCAGCAACGGCTCCGAATACAGCCGGGCTTTTTCTGACGAAGAATTCACAAAAAAAATCGGCGAGATCTTTAAAACCAAAGCATCCGAAGAACTCTGGCGCACTTCTTATTAAGGTTTCAAAGAAAAAACTACGGTAATAAATATTGTTTTTTTCTTCTTCGGTCAACTGTCTCCCAACAGTTTGCTTTGCTAAAGAGATTAAAGATTTTATTCTAATCCGCCACATTCTGATATCCGGGTCGGGAGCTCCTTCCCGACCCGTTATTAGCCATTCATTGCTGGAGTCAAATGCCAATGTATTGATCCCTTCCCCGTCTCTCTCAAGGAATAAAGGTTCTAAACTAGGGTCGCACGCGTTTAAATCCCAGAGAACTAAATTATTTTCTAAATCCGTTGTAACCAATCGTTTTCAGACCGAGCTCACTTCAAAGCTCATAACGCTTTTTACTAAGCAAAAATCTTATTAAATCAGTAATCAATTCGAATGCCGACTTCCGCGCCTATTCCTGGCTCTGGAGAAAAGTTTCTTAAAAAAGAGGTTGAGTTACGGATTTGATTATCCAGTAAATTATTGCCTTTCGCGTAAGCCAATACATCCATCCCTTTAATATTCTCAATGTGGTAATGGGTGGTCAAATTGAGCAATACGTAATCGGGGGTATCGGCTTCGTTCGTGCCTGCAGAGGTTTGTTCTTCCGCTCGAGTCAAACGAAGATT
>CAWVUN010000220.1:0-4164 GCA_963932495.1 uncultured bacterium | reverse complement strand
TTCCAAAAAAAGCTTCTATTATAAAGATCAATAAAAATAACCCAAAGAAGGACACGAAAGAGGATAATAAAATATTTTTTTTAAACGAAGTCATTTCCACCCAAGACCATTATTTGGAATAAGGATATATATAGTAATATATATTTTATCCGTTCATCATAAAAACTCTACCACGAGCCCAAACTATAAGTTTAACTCAAAAAAATTGACGCCATTAAGGAGCTATTAAAATATTAAGTATCATATAACACATGCTAAAATAAAAAAGTAAGCAAGAAATAAGCTTTAAATTAATGTCACCATTGAAAGCTCTTAATATTTAACCTTTTTCAATCAAAGAGAAACTATCCATGCCACGTTTTTATTTCATTTTATTTGCTTTTTTGATACTTCCCTATTCGGTCAACGCTGAAGAAATAGGTTCCGTCGACACAGCTTTCAAAATGCTGGGTCCTAATCACAAAATAGTCATCGAAGCATTTGACGATCCAGAGATTCCCGGAGTCGCTTGCCATCTAAGCAGATCAAAAACTGGAGGTTTTAAAGGCGGTTTAGGTCTCGCAGAAGATAAGGCCGACGCGTCAATCGCTTGCCGGCAAATCGGACCTATAAAATTACCCTCAAAGTTAGAGCCTGGGCAAAAAGTTTTTAATAAAAAAACATCGATACTATTCAAAACCATGCAAGTGGTTCGATTTTTTGATAAAAAAAGAAACGTCCTTATTTACCTAGTTTACAGCGATAAATTAATTGAAGGCTCTCCCAAAAACTCTATTTCAACCGTTCCAATACTCAATTGGAAATAAATTAGGTGTTATGAATTCATGCCCCCAAAACAGTACTGCTTTAAAATTAAGGGCTTTTTAAAATACGAAAAAGATAATACGAAGAATGACTTTTGCTTTTTTATGAAAGCTCTAGATGATAATCATGCTGTGACTTTAATCCGCGAGCATCTAGAAAAAAACGCTCCAAAAGGACAGTCAATCATCAACGGTATTGAAAAGATAGAAGAATAGGCTGTTTAGAATAAAGTGAGGCGATTGACGTAAAACTATTGAACTACTGGCACTTTAATGATGGCTTGCGTCCGTCGCTCTTCCCTTAGAAGGAACCTCACCCTATCTATAAAACAATAGGGGAAATCAATATTATTTTAACAACTCCTCTACAAATGTTACCGTTTAAAAACGGTGATGGCCTCATCTCTATCGTTTGTAAAATCGCACTTAAGCAATTCGAACTAAGAGAAATAGATGCCCTAAGTTTGCGTTATAACTGATCATATAAAATGGCCATGAAGAAACTTCATCGACGTAATAGAAATGCGAAAGTCACGCGAATTAAAACTGTACTTGTATTTATTTAAAGAGACATGCTCTGGAAAGACGGATTTATCGAATACAACTTTGTACTTCTGATCCGTTTGCCATGGTTTAACAGGAGTGAATATAAGATAATATTCACTGTCCCATTTCCATTTGCCTTTAATCCTTGGCGTTATGGAAATTCCCTTACGAACCGTCTTACCTACCAATTTTGAATTTCGTCTACAACCAGAGTAATAGCGTTTTCCGTATTTTTTTTACAGGCTTTTTGGTCGATATTAAAGTGTAGGCTAAGGGGATATTTATTTTCTAAAGTGATCTTGTTTGGCACAAGAAAAAATAAGCGATCTTCTAAATTTCCTTGGATTGGGTTCGAATCGGCCACAACTTGAGCGTGTAAAAACACGACCCAAAAAAGTAAAAAGATGATGGAAAAATTTTATTAAAAAAAAACATGAGACATCTTTGCTCCATATAAATGACAACTCCCTGATCACACCCCAATCAGTTTGTGCGTTAACACAGAATTCAAAATCGAAAGTAAATTTGAGTTAGAAACGTTTCCATTTTAACTTTTGGCTATAGAACATACAAACTCAAGTTTCTAGGAGCTTTTCTTAAAAACTAGCGAAATGACAGGTAGTCGTTTTAATGAACGACCCCGCCGCAAGGGGACGGGCTAGGTATTCGTTGCTTCTAATAAAAGACTTCATTTTAAAATACGTGACAAGTTACGAGGATTTAATCTCACTTGTGGGATTAAATCGAGGTGAGATCCTTCAAGTCGCTGATAGACTAGGATTTAAAAATCGAGACCGGAGAGCCTTGCCCAACTTTGTGATTGGCAAGTATTAGTTCCATAAACATTTTCACTTCATAATTCTTCTCATTTAAAGTTTTAATGACTTTGAGTGGGTCTCCTATAGCCATAACGCAATCGGCTTCTAGCAACTTTACTCCTTCGAAACGGGGTTCGCTTTTTATGAATTCAACCAGTTCTGGGAGTACTTTGGGGAGTGCCGCTTTGCATTCTTCTAAAGTTGCATTCGGAGCACCTGGGTTATGAAAAGCCATTTTTTTGATGGCACCGCTAGGTAAAGAAAGCTTTACGACAATCCAAGCCTTTTCATCAGGTTGAACGCAGGAGCTAACTAGAAAAAATAAAATAAAAATAAATTTTCGCACATAGAAAACTTATAATTACTAAACATTATTGTCAATTCAAATTATCAATATGAAATTCTCACATGAAAAACTAAAACCAGATACAGGTACCCTAAACGGGTGAATTTATGAAAACAAATCAACCGGACTCAAACGCGAAATGTTTCTGTCAATAACTAATAGTTTTAAGGTGATAGAGCATAACTGGGAAGAGCGAGAATCGCATGAAGAAGCAAATCTACCTTCTACTGTATCATTCTTCTATTTAATTTTACCGCTACCTATTAGGACAATCTCTAAATTTGTGGCTAGACCATTTTGTGAGGTTAAAATGTTTAATGAAACTTTAATATTCTTTACACTTATGTGTCTGTTGGTTGGTGAGTGAAACTATTAATAGAGGTTTAATCCCAAAGATTAAGTCAGAAGGATGCCCAGGATGTAACCTGCCAGGAGAAAACCTGAGTTGCGGAAAATTGGCTGGAGCTGACTTGGGTAAAGTAAATCTTAGAGGAGCAGACCTAAGTGGTACAGATCTCACTAGTGCAAACCTTAAGGGAGCTGACCTTACTAACGCATACTTGAGTGAAACAAATTTAGAAGGCGCAAACCTGACTAATCCTAACTTAGCTCGAGCTAAGTTAGGATGTAACTTCAGGTTTCGTTCTCCTGCAAAAATGGCTAAAGTAATATTATGCAACACGACAATGCCAAACTTAGAAATAAATAACTCGGGCTGTCCAAAATAGTAGTTATAAAAAAATCAAAAAATGATCTTTCTGAATTAGCAAATCGCTCCTTACCCATAATTCCCCTAAAGTGGACCAGCCTAAACATACGATTAGCAAAACGATGTAACTCGGATCACGAATTGCGAAAGCAATATTATTTTACAATAGGTAGATGAAGATCATCGAAATAAGTCACGGCATCGGCTTTTGTCCACAACCCAATTTTCCCACCTGTTTGAAACGTTTCATCGCTAACATCTATCACAGGTTGCTTATTAAAGAGAATTTGAATACGACTCCCACGCGCAACCACTTGGAAAGTGTGCCAAGTTTTGACGGAAATGATTTGATTAAAGTTTGCTATCTTGTGGCGTATGCCATTCACTACACGGTAAAATCGAATATTCTGCTCTATAATGGATTGGCCCGCACGATGTAATAGTTTTGGTCATCCTGAGCTCTCCAAATAAGGCCTCCTCCCATATCTGCTCTTCCTGCAAAGGCTAAGAATGAAACATTGAGGTCAAAATCTGTGGCTGTAGTTTCCTCAGCCAATACGACATTATAGTCCGTGACATATCCCCCGTTTTTAAGCTGAGCTAAGACATGAGGAGCACTTGGAGCCTGGCTATTTTGGAGAACCTTGACGACTAGTGAGTGATCTCTTCGGTCCAGTTTCTCCAACAGGCTCATGGACTTCTTCATGTCGATTACCTGCCATTTCCCGGCGGATCTACCATCCACCAAAGTTCCCACTAAAAAGTTTGGTGGGAGACTTCCCTTTTTGATGTCTTCGAAAGTCCAAGATTGAGCTGTTTTTTCAACGCTTTCAGCAAAGACCATATCCACTGGTTGTATTTCTAAGTCTGTGTATTCAAAAATTTTAGAAGGCGAGAGATTAATAGAGAAAAAACAACTAAAACCAAAAATGAAAAACATAG
>CAWVUN010000219.1:0-4170 GCA_963932495.1 uncultured bacterium | reverse complement strand
AAACAGACGCGCACAATATTACAGAGGTTCTGTTCAATCTGAAGATGAAGAAGAGAACGTTGTTCTACAGGAGTTTTCTAAGGGATTTTATTTGAATGGTCGAGTGCTTCGTCCTGCTAGTGTCGTAATTAGTAAAAAACCGCAAGTTTCTCAAAAAGAAGATGCTCCAAAAGAAACAGAAGGCACAAAATAGCAAGCAAAGTCTTAGTTCTTTAACAGGCTCTAGTGGACTAGGTTTTTTTTTGTTAGTTTGTGAAAAAAATAATTTAAAAAAATATTTTAAAAGAATGCCTGAATTGCCGGAAGTTGAGACTCTACGGCGTGCATTAGTTCCTCTTGCCGAGGGTAAAATCTTAAAGGAAGCTAACTTCTTACGCGCCGACCTTCGGTTTCAAATCCCTATAGAAACTCTGCAATTAAATATTTTTGGTCAAAAGGTTTCGGAAATTCGTCGTAAGGGAAAATATTTATTATTTCAGTTTCCTTCAGGAATAATGATTATTCATTTAGGTATGAGCGGGCGTATTGTTCAATGTCTTTCTATAGACCCTGAGCAAAAACATACGCATGCTGTTTTCCGTATTGAAGGCGATATTTGGTTGCACTTTGTAGATCCTCGCCGGTTTGGTTGTATTGTTTGGGAACCTAAGGGGACAGAACATAAACTTTTGCGTTTTCAGGGACCGGATCCTTACTCTCCAGAGGCTAACGCAAAAGCCATGAAACTTTCAGCGCAAAGATGTAAGGGACCTATAAAGTCTTTCCTTATGAATGGTCAGCGGATTGCTGGAGTGGGGAATATTTATGCGTGCGAGTCTTTATTTTCTGCGCGGATTAATCCGAATAGGCCAGCGAATAAGTTGTCGTTAAAAAGTTGGGGTAAGCTTCTGTCAGTACTTCGCGAAACTTTGGATCGAAGCATAGCGGCAGGAGGAACGACATTGAAAGACTTTTCCGATCCCTCTGGAACGGTGGGCTATTTCGTTTTACAGCTTTCTGTATATGGAAGGGAAGGGAAAGCTTGTCCAGAATGTAGCGAGTCTGTATGTCGAATTATTCATTCTGGGCGATCTACTTTTTTTTGCAAACGCTGCCAATCTCGTTAAGTTCGAGGCTCGTTATTAAAAATGCTTGTGAGAATCGTTCGGGCTGATAGAACGATCTTTTAAATGTGTCGCTAGATTCGTTACAAAATAACTTTATTCTTTAATTTTTATCTGTAGTGTCATGAGTCTAAATATTGGGATTGTTACGCTTAACGCGAAATTTATTCATACGTCTTTGAGCCTTAGGTATTTGCGTAATGCTGCACGCAATGCGGGATTCCAAAATACATGGATCGATGAATATGAAATAGATAAGCCTGTTTGGAAAATTGCTGCAGATATCCAAAGCAAAAAACCAGACGTTATAGGAATCAGCATTTATATTTGGAATCGCATTCTTAGTTTTCAATTAGTTGAAACTTTGAAAAAGCAAAACCCAAATTTGATTGTTGTTGTTGGGGGGCCGGAGGTTTCGTTTGAAACATCCTTGACGGACAACTACTTTGTTGTTGGAGGCGAAGGTGAGGATAAGTGGATAGAGTGCTTGAATATTATTGAACGCGGCGAGACTCCGACTGTAGAAATATTAAATCGTTGGAAAACTTACGGTAGTGATTTACCCAAACTTTTTCCTGCATATATACCCGAAGATCGAATTTCAATATTGAATCGGATTTCCTATATAGAGACTTCGAGAGGATGTCCCTACCTTTGTTCCTTTTGTTTATCGGCTTTGGATAAGAAAGTCCGGTATTTTGACGATAGTCTCATTGAGAAGCAAATTGAATTTTTAGTTAGCGTAGGTATTAAAACTATTAAGTTCATCGATAGGACTTTTAACATAAAGCCAAAACGTGTTTTAGAGTTAATGTCGTGGCTGAAAAACTTTAAGGGGACGTCGTTTCATTTTGAGGTAGTCGGAGATATTTTAACTGAAGAAACTTTGGATTTTTTAGAAACGGTTCCCGAAGGCATGTTTCAATTTGAGATTGGTATTCAAACCACGGATGAGCGAGTTCAAGAAACGGTTGAAAGAAAACAACGCAATGACAAGTTGTTTGGCAATATTGAGCGTTTAGTCAAGTCTGGTAAGGTTCACCTCCATTGTGATTTGATTTTTGGATTACCGGGTGAATCGCTGAAAATGATTTTGGGATCTTTTAATCAAGTCTTTAGATTGCAATCTCATGAATTACAATTAGGCTTTCTTAAGTTTTTACCAGGGGCTCCGATTCGAGATTTAATAGAATCTCATGAATATAAGTATCAATCGTTTCCTCCTTACGAGACGATTTCTAGTAAAGATCTTTCCGCTGATGAAATTATTTTTTTGAAAAAGTTTGCTGATGTTTTCGAACTGTTTTATAACTCAAAGCGTTTTCGTTTTTCTATAGCGCAATTGCTGGAAATGTTTGTACCGTCGGAATTGTTTAAACGATTATTGAGTTTTATGGAAGAGCGTAATTTAGTTAACCGCAATCATTCACTGGATAATCAATATAAGATATTTTCAGACACTTTCTCCTTAGAGAGAGATTCAACTTCTCTTGATCTTCTCAGGTTAGACTATGTATATAGTCAAAGAGTATTTCGGTTTCCTGAATTTTTAAGGCGTGTTGATGGAAGTGACAAAAAATACAAGGCGTGGAAGGGAGATAAAAAAAGTCCTTTATTTCCTTTTTCGCATACTATTGATCTAAAAGCAGGATGTGTAGCCTTGCAACCATCTGAGGAAACATTATATTATGCTTTCCTGCACCCAGAAGAGAAAAATGGGTATATTACCGAACCGGTTTTAGTTCGGGAGATCACATAGGGAATAACGCTACTATTTTAAGTATTTTTGATTACGAGGAGTTTTACTGCCATGACGGAACCAAGAAAAGGTTTAAACCACCGCAGTCACGTTGTTACTCAGGGTGAAAAACGCTCGCCAAACCGCGCTATGTTACGTGCAGTTGGTTTTTCTGGCGAAGATTTTAATAAACCTATTATTGGCGTGGCTAATGGGCAGAGCGATATTACGCCTTGTAATGCAGGTTTGGGCCGGTTGGCAGATTCGGCTGCGGGAGCCATTAGAGATGGCGGCGGCATGCCTCAAACGTTTGGGACTATTACCGTCAGTGATGGAATTTCAATGGGAACGGAAGGTATGAAATGCTCATTAGTGAGTCGCGATGTGATTGCAGATTCGATTGAAACCGTGTGCCGAGGGCAAAATTTAGATGCGGTTATTTGCGTTGGCGGGTGCGATAAAAATATGCCTGGAGCAATGATGGCAATAGCGCGATTGGATATTCCTGGTATTTTTGTATATGGCGGAACTATCAAACCTGGACATTTAGATGGCCGCGATTTGACAGTTGTCAGCGCGTTTGAAGCGGTTGGACAATATAGTTCCAATAAAATTAATAAAGAAGAACTGTTTGCTGTAGAAGAAAACGCTTGTCCTGGATTAGGTTCTTGCGGCGGTATGTATACGGCCAATACAATGTCGTCAGCATTTGAAGCATTAGGGATGAGCTTGCCGTTTAGTTCTACAATGGCTAATGAAGATAAAGAAAAAGAGTTGAGTGCTCGCGATAGTGGATTGGCTTTAATAAATTTGTTGGAAAAAAATATTTTGCCGAAAGACATTATTACGCGAAAAGCTTTTGAAAATGCTATTTCTGTCGTCATGGCAGTTGGAGGATCTACCAATGCAGTCCTTCATTTATTAGCAATTGCTCACTGTATGAACATTTACTTGACGATTGACGATTTTGAAACTATCCGAAAACGGGTGCCTCATTTTTGCGATATGCGTCCTTCTGGAAAATATGTTGCTGTGGATCTGCATAGAGTTGGCGGAATCCCTCAGGTGATGAAATTGATGTTGGATAAAGGGTTATTGCATGGAGATTGCATGACGGTTACGGGCAAGACGGTGGCCGAAAACCTAACAAATATTCCTTCGCAGTTATCGACAGATCAAGATGTTATTTTGCCGATAGACAAGCCTTTATCGCCTGAGGGCCATCTAGTAATTTTAAAAGGAAATTTATCGCCTGAAGGATGCGTGGCTAAAACTTCTGGAGTTGACGTGAAAAAAATGGATGGTCCCGCTCGTGTTTTTGATTCAGAA
>CAWVUN010000218.1:0-4180 GCA_963932495.1 uncultured bacterium | reverse complement strand
TGGTCCAGTAAAAACTCAATTTGGCTATCACTTAATCGAAATCACCAGCAGAACTTAAGCAACGAGAATCAATTTCTAAACAAAAAAGGCCTCTGTTACCAGAGGCCTTTTTTTATTTTTAAATGAGTAAACTAATTTATTATTGAACCAACCCATTACGGATTGAGTATTGAATTAATTGAGCGTTATTTTTCATTTTCATCTTTTCAAGAATATGAGTTCGATGAGTGCTGATTGTTTTTACGCTAAGAGAAAGCTTTTCAGCAATTTTAGTTAAGGACCTACCAACCACTAACATTCCAAAAACTTGATATTCTCTATCCGATAAATATTCGTGAGGTGGTTTATTCTGATCTGCAAAATCAAAAGCCAATTTTTCAGTTAACTCAGGGCTTGTATATCGTCCTCCATTTGCCACTTTGCGAACAGCTGCCATCAGTGTATCGGGATCCTCTTCCTTTGTCATGTAACCTGATGCTCCTGACTTAATAAATCGAATTGCGAAGTGGTCTTCAGGAAAAACACTCAAAATCATAACAGGAAGTTTTGGACGATCTATTTTCATTTGTTTTAATGTATCGAGAGTATTTTGACCTCCCATTGAAATATCCAAAAGAACGATATCAAACTCTTCTTCCCGAATTTTTTCCAAAATTTCGTGAACAGTCGCAGCTTCTCCAGCTACAAGCATATCCGTCATTTCAGAAAAAGCATGTTTAAGACCTTGCCGAAAAATGGGGTGATCGTCTGAAATTAAAATCCTGATTTTGGTCTTTGTTTCTGTGATCATATAAAATTACAATGGAATGGTTATTTCAACATTAACGCCATGTTTAGCAGGAATGAACTCAACAGTTCCTCCCCAAACAAAAGCGCGTTCCCGCATACCCAAAATTCCCAAGGATTTTGGACTAGTTATTTGACTTTCAGTAATTCCTATACCGTTATCTTCTACTTTTAATATGAGATTCTTATCTTGTTGATATAGATCTACCAAGATTTTATCTGCTTGAGCATGTCTCGAAATATTAGTTAACGTTTCTTGAAAAATTCTAAATAAAGTCGTCGCTCTATCCTGGTCAACGTTTTGGCTATCTAAATTAACATTACTTTTGACATCAATTTTCGTACGCTTTTGAAATTCCTTGCCTTGCCATTCTATAGCATCTCCTAACCCCAAAAAGTCTAAGATAGGCGGTCTCAGGTCGGAAGAAATTCTTTTAACTGTCTGAATCGTATTATCCACCAGATCTGTCATATGGATAATTGTTTCACTTAACTCTTTATTTTTGGAGCCCCACTTCTTTCCAAACAAAGATAATTCTAATTTTAATGTAGAAAGTACTTGCCCCAATTCATCATGTACTTCCCTGGCTATACGCGTTCTTTCTTCCTCTCGAATTAACTCCAACCTTTGGGATAAATTCCTCAATTGCTTTCTGGATCGACTGATTTCGTTTTCGCCAAGTTTTTTTTCGTACGCTTCCCCTAAAAGCCCAGAGATCCCCTCAATTAGAAGACGTTCTTCTTTCAAAAATGGGCCCTCATCTGCTTCAGGTTTCTCTTCTAAATAATAAGATTCAACGGTACCCCGTAACTCGCCTTTTATAATAATTTCACTAGATTGTTTCCAAAGAGTTTGAGTAAATGGTTTTGGACAATACTCTTTTCCATCAAAAAATATTTTAGCTCTTGTGATTTCAGGAAACTGCCATGCATCTACCATTAAATCTGTGGCTTTTTCAAAAATATCCTCAACATTTTCACAGTTTCTAACTAAATTCGATATTTCGTAGATACATGTCAGTTCTTTTATTCTTTCGCTAACATTATGCAATAAGTCTTTTTGCTTCTCGTCCGCTCTCTTTCTTTCAAGTACTCGGCCAATTTGAGTACCGATATTTTCCATACTTTCTAGAATTTTCTCATCTGGCTCTAAAACCATAGATGAAAAAAACTCCATCACTCCAACCACTTCTTTCTCAATAAAAATTGGGAAAGCAAACCCTGTGCAAACGCCTATATCTCCCGCAAGTTTTGCTCTTGGAAAGTTTTCATCTTTGGTCACATCTTTAATCCAAGCTGGCTTTCCACTAGCCATTACCCTCCCTGGCAGACCAACGCCTGGAGCAAGAGGAGAATTTTCGGTAATCTTTCGGAAAGTTTCAAAGCGCTCAGGATTTTCTAAATGCCATATGACAGAAGGAACCAAACCGTCTCTTGAGTCCTCTGCGATAAAATAAATATGTCCAACTGGCCACCCTGTCTCATCACAAATTCTCTTTAACCCTTTATGTAATGCTTTTTCTAAGGGTTGCTTCTCATTAGAGTAAACTGCGATATCTTTATGCAGCTGAATTAAGCTGCTTTTATCTTTATTTGATTCCATTCACGAACCATCTTCTACGGAAGAGACTATCCAAGGGGGGGAGTCGATTCTAAAAAATAATAGAGCGGGTATTGAGCAAAGTCATTATTTAACAAAACTTCTCAGATAATAATTAATATAAAAAAAACAGGCTTAAATGAATCAACTTTTCATTTTATCACACAAAATTAATGAAGCGTAAAAAATCAAATTTTTAGTAAAAAAGGTATCGGTAGCTTCTTTAATTCAGGGGTTATCTAACCTAAGCTTAGCGTTTCTTTCCTCAATTTCTTTTCTGAGCTTGTCTTTAAAGGCTTGAACGCCTTCATGCTTTTTTTGATACCACTCTCTAATTTGTTCTACAGAGCGTATTTTATCAGCAGTTTCGCTAACTAAACACTTTCCAGAAACATCACAAGCCCAAATAGGAAGATCTTTAGCTATTTCCTCTCGGAGGTCTTCCGGTATATTATTTCCATGAGGTAATGCCGCATAGTTTGGATCGTCTGTTTGCTCAATCCGATCTATCTCTTTTACTAAATCTTCAATAGATTCTCCATTCCAAGAACCAAGTTTGTCGCCATCCTCAGCAGACACAATCTTGTTAGCTACTTCAGGATCAACAACAATTTTATCTAACGAAAACCTTCTATTATTTTCAGTACTCACAATATCAATTAATCAATAAATATTTTTATAAGAGATTACCGGCTTTTATGCCAATTGTTCATTTAGGTAATCAGGTAATTGGGTTTCCTCGTCCATTAATGCAACTGCAATTTGCTCCAAAACCAATCCGCGGGCTTCTCTAAGATCGGCCCCGTTTAAATAGGAGCCACTCAAATTTGCGCCACTAAAATCGGCACATTTTGAAATAGACCACATTAAATCAACTTCCTCTAAATTGGTTCCACAAAAAGTCGCATTCACCAGAATTGCATCTTGGAGGTTAGCACCACGCAAATCAGCTCCAGAGAAATTAGAGCTAGTAAAATTTCCTCCCATTAAATCAGCTTCTATTAATCTCGCAACTTCAAAATTAGTGTTTTGCAAATTTTTTCCACGCAAATCGGCTTTTACGCCCTTTTCGCCCATCGAATCAAACCAAATCTCATGATCTTTAAGTATTTTTTGCAAATCCATCTAAAAACTCGCCTCGAACCAAACCGCTAGTGATAAATATATCAACGAAACTAGATACTTAAAACCCTAAGTTATTTATACCTCAAAATATGAATAAAAAATTATTATTTCAAAATAGAGGTATTTTTTCTTTGAGACACATAATCCTTTAAAGCATCCTCCCAGGAACGAAGCCTATATCCTGCAATCTGTTCGAAGAAATCGGAAGACAACTTTGAGTTTTTTGGACGAGGAGCTTTAGCTCCATAATCTTCTGTCAATATAGAAGAAATCTTACCTTCCTCTGCTCCAATCTCCTTATATATAGCAACGGCAAAGTCTTTCCATGAACAAAAACCAGTATTAGAAATATTGATTATGCCTTTCGATCCCTTTTCTATTAACCTAACAATTGCAGCTGCAAGGTCGCTTGTATACGTTGGGGCTCCAATCTGATCGCTAACTACTCGTAAGCTTTCTCCAGCTTTCCCTTTGGTCATGATACTTTCTACAAAGTTTTTACCTCCAAGACCGAAAAGCCAAGAAGTCCGGATAATTAGAAAATTTTGTAAAGACTCGATAACATTTTGTTCTCCTAGTAATTTTGAACGCCCATAAACATTTATTGGAGAAGGATCGTCATTTTCATCATAAGACCCAACTTTTGTCCCATCGAACACATAATCTGTG
>CAWVUN010000217.1:0-4227 GCA_963932495.1 uncultured bacterium | reverse complement strand
GCGCCAAGCCGATTATCATTTGCATCTAAATCTTTTCTTGAAGCAATCGCTCCGGTAAGAAACCCCCTGCCTAGCGGCCAATAGGGAACGAATCCAACATCTAATTTACGGCAAGTTGGAATTATTTCTTTTTCTACTTCTCTTGACCAAACCGAGTATTCACTTTGCAACGCAGTGATCGGATGTTCACGATGGGCTCTACGAAGTTGATCAGAACTGACTTCGCACAAACCCAAATATCGAACTTTGCCTTCTTTAACAAGATCGGACATCTCTCCAACTGTTTCTTCAATTGGAACTTCTGGATCAGCACGGTGAAGATAATAAAGGTCGATCGACTCTTTCCCTAGTTGTTTCAAACTGGCTTCGCAAGCTGTTTTTACATACTCTGGCCTGCCATTGAATCCCCAATCTCTTCCAGAAGAGTCGCGTACGATGCCAACTTTTGTGCCGACAATAGCATCTTTCCAACGTCCTTTAAAAGCACATCCCAGAAGATTTTCATTCTTACCACGGCTATAAATATTCGAAGTGTCAAAAAAGTTAATCCCCAGTTCAGAAGCTTGATGTAAAACTCTAATCCATCGCGCTTTATCGGAGGCTTCGAAAAAATCCGTCATCCACATGCGCCCAAGCCCCATTCTGGATACTTTAAGATCGCTTGCCCCTAACGATTTTTTTTCCATCTACCTGTTACCATAACCCATTTGCCTTGAAAAAATTTTATTTAATATCGTCCGCCTGTAGTTGAGTCAATGGGAAAGCTTTGATCTAGTAAAGATAAATCCTCATCCGACAAAGTAATATCTATAGCTTTTACGTTTTCTTCTAATCGAGAAATTTTTCGAGTTCCAGGAGTAGGAAAAATATCATCGCCTTGATGAAAAAAACAAGCTAAACAAATTTGGGTAGGAGGGGACTCTTTACTCGCCATATCTCTACTCACTTTCCGATGCAAAAGTCATCAAAAATTTGGCTCAGTAAATCTTCTTGAAAAGTTTTACCTAAGATGAGTCCAAGGCTGTCTAAAGCGGAATTAATATCAACGGCGACAAACTCTTCGGAAAGATTACTCGTTAATGTATCGCAAACAATCGCTAACGAATCAAAAGCCTTCTGCAATTGGTTTCGATGTCTCTCCCGAGCTATAATATTTGACTCGCCTCCAACCGCTTTATCTTCAACTATTACCTTGTAAACATCGTCAAATAGTTCTTCAATACCTGTTTTACTTTTCGCGGATACTTTTAAAATAAGCGCGTTGGGGAAAAAGCTTGACAGCCGGTCAGCATCCAACTCGGCCTTTAAATCATTTTTATTTATTAAAATAATTTTAGGAAGAGTTTCAACTTCTTTAACGACTAATTCATCGTTGCTATCCATTGGCTTTGAACCGTCAAAAACAACCAACACTAAATCGGCATTTTCTAAAGTTTGGCGGGTACGAGAAATTCCTTCTTTCTCTATGGGGTCGGGATCAGAACGGAAACCTGCTGTGTCGGTTATACTCGCATGAATATCTTTTAGTCTTATACGTTCTTCGAGAGTATCGCGTGTGGTGCCTGGAGTCGACGTTACAATCGCTCTATCTTCTTTCAATAGCGCATTCAGCAAACTAGATTTTCCTACGTTCGGTTTACCCGCCAGGGTGATGCGCGCGCCTTCTCGAAAAATTTTTCCTTGATCGAAAGACCCTATTAAAGTATCCAACTCACTACGCACTTTTTGCACGTTATCCACGAGCCTCTTTCTTACTTCAAATTCCAGCCCTTCTTCGGGAAAATCTATAGCCGTTTCAACTTGCGCCAAAACCACAACAAGTTCTTGATACAAACGATTAATGGTTTGAGATAACTGACCTTGCAATTGGTTTAGAGCTAATTGGAGAGATTTTTCGGAATATGCGTTTATGATATCCGATACAGCTTCGGCCTGTGATAAATCTATCCGTCCATTTAAAAATGCACGCTTTGTGAACTCGCCGGGCTCCGCTAACCTGGCACCATGAGCCACAACCAGCTTTAATATGCGAGAGGTAACGTACACGCCGCCGTGCGCTGAAATTTCTACTATTTCTTCCGCTGTAAAACTTTTTGGGGCTTTAAACCAGGTAAGTAAAACTTCGTCTACTTCATCTTCCGATTTAGGATCTATAATCTTACCAAAGTATGCTGTCCTCGGTTTCCATAAATCAGGAGCAATGGCACTGAGAAAAAGATCCGTTGCGATCCTTTTTGCTTTTGAACCGCTCATCCTCACAACCGCTAAACCGCCTTCCCCGGGAGGGGTAGCAATAGCCGCTATGGTTTCGTTAATTTCTTTCATTCGCTTAAACCTTATGATTCAGTGAATGATTCGATTAATCGTCTTTTGCTACCTTGTAAATATAATACTGCTGGGTAATCGTTAATAAGTTATTTATGGTCCAATAAATAACCAATCCCGCAGGAAACGTAACAAACAAAAAGGTGAAGACTATCGGCAACATCAACATGATTTTTTGTTGAACGGGATCTCCAACCGATGGAGTCATTTTTTGTTGCAAAAACATAGTAACGCCCATCAAAACCGGAGTCACATAATAAGGATCTTGGACCGAAAGATCCTTGATCCACAACATAAATGGCGCGCCGCGTAGTTCGATAGAAAAAAATAAAGCATGATAAAGAGAGATGAACACAGGAATCTGTAAAAGCATTGGTAGACAACCGCCTAATGGGTTCACCTTATGCTTTTTATAAAGCTCTATCATTTCTTCATTCATTTTTTGCCGGTTATCTTTATTTCTCTCCTGAATCACTTTGACGTAGGGTTGGATTTTCTGTAACCCCTTCATCGACTTGAAACTTTTATGAGTGAGGGGGAAAAATATAACCTTAATAACAATGGTTAAGAAAATAATAGCCCACCCATAGTTTCCAAATACATCGTAGAAAAATTGAAGTACTCTTAATAAAGGTTTCACTAAGAAAGCAAACTTATTTCCCAGCCAACCATAATCCATCAATCGATTGAGCTTATGTCCAATTTCTTCTAATAAGAAAACTTCTTTTGTTCCTACGTATAGCAACATAGACGCCGTAGCTGACGAGCGAACGGATTTGAGCTTCAGTCCGACATACATCTGATCATCTATCTTCCTAGTGGTGGCAAAATCAACGCCTTCTTGTGGAATTAATGCAGCGGCAAAGTATTTATTTTGGAATGCGGTCCAAGTCAAGTTCCCTTTGTGTTCTATGACACGCGACACATCGTCTGGACTCGTTTCAACACGTTCATCATTAATGAAGGTTGTCGCTCCAGCAAAAACAAAATAGTCTGTATGAGAAACGAGATTTCCCCCTAACCCTGGTCCCCATAAGATTGAATAGGAGACGTTTTCGCCTTCAAGAGCGGGAGCCGAAACTTGAGCGTCAACTCCCATTAGGAACTTGTTATGAGTAAACGTTATTTTTTTCTCAACTTTTAAGCCCGTATCGTCGCTTAAGCTCAAAGTTAGAGTTTGCGATGGTGACGATTCAGTCAGCTGGATAGATTCGGCGGAAACTTCGTAATAAGCATTCTGGAGGGTTTCATTCAAAGAATCGCTGCTGGAAAATATAGTGAGCGGAAATTGCGCGCCTTCAATCTGTTCTACTACGTTAATGGGTTCCCCTTTTTCAGTGTATTTTTTCATTAACACTTTTTCTATAACGCCGCCGCGATTCGATAAAATGATTTCCATTAATCCCGTATCAACGACTATTTTCTTTTCTACTCCGGCGAAAGTTTTTACCGGCTTCGTTACAACAACTTCTTGCTCAACATAACTTTGTTTACTATTAGTTTTCCCTGGGGTTACAGGTGAAGATTGTTTTGTCTTTTGCTTTGATCCCGGTTGTGTCTCAGCTATTTCGCCTTGATTCTGAATATTATCTTTAGGGTCCTCTATTAAAGATAAGAAGTATCCCCAAAAAACGAAAAAAGCAAACGAAAGCACAAAGGCGAGTAAAGCCCTATTTTCCAATTCTAGCCTCCAAAAAATTACTTAACAGGATCATGTCCGCACTCACAGTAAGGGTGGCATCGTGACAATCTATAAAATATGCGTAACGTTGACCGAAACAAACCATAACGGACAATTGACTGCACTGCATACTCTGAACAACTTGGATAAAACCGGCAGGATGGCATTAACAAGGGAGCAACGTATGATTGGTAAATCCGTAAAATTCTAATTGCAATTCG